>JBAWAI010000252.1:0-3631 GCA_049589215.1 Terriglobales bacterium
GGGGTGCCTTTTCGAGCGACAGGGGAGTAAACCTGTCCACTCCTGGTTGGTTATTTGCCCGTGCCCGTCAGAGCGACGCTCTGGGGGCTGCCGGCGGCGTTGTCGGTGAAGTTGACGCTGCCGGTAAGGACTCCTGTTTGCGCCGGCGTGAAGCTGACTTTGATCTCGCAGGTTGCGCCCGCGGCGATGACGCCGCCGTTGACACAAGGTGTGATCTTCTTGGTCTGCTTCACTGCGACCAGAGCGAAGTCGCCAGTAGCGGCGATCGTGCCGATGGTCAAGTTGGCGCTGCCGGAGTTCGTTAGAACAACTTTCTTCTTACCAGCCGCGGTTGTGCCCACCGCAATCTTGCCCCACTTCAGGGAAGGAGGTGTGAGCGTGACCTGCGGGCTGCCGCCGCCATTGCAACCGGCGAAGGTGAATGATCCCACCTGCGTGCTCCAGTCGAAGGACGACGTCACTTTGTAATATTCCTGCGTGTACCAGAAGGTGCAGCCATCCTGGTCGATACGCATCGAGCTGTAGTCACCCCAACGATCCGAGGTGTCAGGCTGCGAGCCGGCTCCGGCCACGAGCTGAATCTCGGGTTCGAGGGTGCCCAGTGCGTCGCTCGGAACGCGGCCAGCGACGGAGATTGAAGGATAGGTCGGCGTTCCTCCCTTGCAAGTGCTGCCGCAGGAAACGCTATAGCCGAGCAGGATGTCTCCTGCCTGGTCGCGGGTGAGTGAACCCATCCAGCGCCAGGTGCCATCGGGAGCCCACGTGCCCTGCTGAAAGACGCTCAGGCCGCTTGGAACAACCACAGATGGAGCCGAGGTGATTTCCATCCACCGGACGCCGCCCTGATTTGACGAAGCGGTAACGTCAAAGTTGACAAACCAGTGCTGCGAGCCCGAGGTGCCATCGTTCCAGTATGCGAAGCGGTACATGAGGCGATCGCCGAGCGAGTCGGCCAAGTCGTTGATGCCCTTCTGCGGAACGCAGTCGCCGCCGTAGCCGCCATTGCAGGCCGGGGTGAAGGTGGAGATCGGGATCAGCTGCGAGTTGCCATCGCCGGTCCAGGTTGCGCCCTGTGCCCAATCCGAAAGATTGTTGACGTGAGCGGAATAGAGCGAGAGGTGCGAATTATCTACATCGCCCACGCTGCCGATGAAGAAGTGATCCTGACCGGTCGGGGGATTAGTTGCGGAATCCTGGTCGGCGGGTAGCAAGCTGTCTTCGCTGGCGGTGTACTGATGACAAATCTGCTCGGCGGTTGGATCGCCCGCCAGAAGCTTCGCGCGGTTGTAGATGCAAGCCAGCGGACCGACGAAGTTGCCGGTGCCGAAGTTGTTATTCGACTGGCCGTAGTCGGTGGGCCAGATTCCCCACTTCGGATAGTCGGGGAAACCGTTGCCGGGGATCCCGAACTCATAGAGATAGTAGGTGCCATTCGCATCGTTGGTGGTGGAGATGGCGACGCAAACCGCGTAGGGCGATGCGAAGACATTCTGTGTCAACAGCCAGCGATGCGCGGTGACATCCCACTGCGCGATGATGTCGCCGTCATTCTGCTGCGCGCACAACGGATCGCCGGCAAGACCTTGCCAAAGCACATTGCCCTCAACCGCCGGGCCGCACGTGTAGGGTGAGGTTTTCGAACACACAGTGTACGAAGTGTTTACCCATTGCACGATCTGAGTGTCGCCGACCGCCATGGTGGTGTCAGGTGGAGCATCAGGGACGCTGTAGTTCGGGAATCCATTGCCGACGCCGAGGAAATTCGCGCCGATAGAATAGTTGGCTTGCGGACCGTTGGGATAACGCTGTTCGACCTGGTCTTCGATCTTTTCGGCGGTGCCATGCTTCGGAACGCGGCGAACAGGATTGGCTTCATGAAAACCGTAAGACGGAGCCTGCGGAATCTTGGCAAGCTCTCCTAGAGGCGCAGAAACTCCAAAGGCCTTCGGATGATTGATGGTATCTTGCGCGGCGAGCGGGAGACTGGAAACGAGTGCGACGAAGGCGAGACACAACGTCACGAGAGCCAGCTTCTTGGGCATGATTTTTGGGTCCTTTTCTTTCGTCTGATCTTTAGTTTTGAGCTACGAGGGGAAGTAGTACCTGGTGAAGTAAAACATAGTTGGAGATGGAAAACAACTATTGTATTCGTAGTAAACCGCAATTATTTTCACCTTTAGCGAAGCGGAGTTGCGCACGTGATTATGCGGGCCCGCAGGATGGCTTATGTACTTGTGAGTTAATGTGCGCGAAGGCGGCGAGAGCTGGTTCGGAGTGGTACAGAAGCGACTACGATCGAAAATCGTCGTGATACACTCCGAAGTTCTTTGCGCATCTTTTGTCGGCCATCTTGAGTGGTGAAGTGGGGATTGAAATCGTGACAAAAGTTCGGGATCTTTGGCGGAAATTGATCGTGGCCGGAGCGGTGATCCTGCTCGCTTTGAGCGCGTCGGCGCAGCACACGACGGTGGAAAAAAACGGCGTCAACGGCAAGATTGAGACCGACTACAACGCCGCCGGCAAGCCCATGGAGATGCGGACGGTCGGTCCCGACGGCAAAATTCAGCAGAAAGTCGATTACGAATATCCGCCGGGGCATTACGTTGCCGAGCAGACTGACACGACATATTGGCCAAACGGCCGGGTTCGCAGGGTGACGCATAAGTCCTACGACGAGAGCGCGAATTTTGTCGGCGAGTTCATCCAGACCTTCGATGAAGCCGGCAAGCAGATCGGCGGCCACAAACTGATTCACGATCCCTGGGCGGGAACGTACCGCTGTGCGGAGTGGAATGCGACGGCGCGGGACTATCGCGCGTTGGCGTGCCCGGCGGGCGAAGAAGAAGGTGGCGGTGGAGGAGGCGCGCAGCCGCCGAAGAAGTTCACCTACGACGAGGTGATGAAACACCTCGAAGCAGCGCGACAGAACGCGGCGCGGGAAGGGCAGAAAACGGCTGCCGCACCGGAAGCGCGCCCATCAAACGCCGGCTCACGCGAGGTGGGGGTGGTTTTGCCGGCGCACGTGCGCCCTGGTGAACGGGTGTCAGGAACGGTGGTCGAGAATCCGGATCAATATGCAAGCTTGGCGGAAGTAACGGTCACGCGCTTGCCGTTGCCGTTTGAATCTGCTGGGGCTGGCGCGCATTTGTCAGGCTGGTTGTTTGAAGCGGAAGGCGAAGAGCCGCGGCGCGCGGATGGGCCCATCACGCTGGTCGTTCCGCAGCGCGGATCGGATCTGCCGGTAAAGTTGCGGCAGGCCGACAATCCCGAGCATGCGGTTTCGCCCACTTTGAATTTTGCGGGCAGTCTGGCGGAACCTGGAACAGTTGATCCTCGGACGAAGGGGTCGCGCCGCCTGATGTCGTTTCACGCGGCGGCGCTCTGCATGAAGGGCGAACTCTGCGCCGTGAGCGGCCCATTTGGCGGAGACAGCAGCAGAACGTTTGCGGCTTTCGAGGACCAGCCGGCAACGATCGTGGCTGAGAGCGATGACGCGGCCTACATCAGCGTTCCGCAAATGACTGCGCCGGGGGCCCGGCCGCTTTTCATTTCGCAAGCGCCATCTATGGGAGCAGATCATGGATCGGCAGGTGGGTCGGCCGAGTCGGTGGCCGCCTCAACTACGGTGGTT
>JBAWAI010000253.1:0-2137 GCA_049589215.1 Terriglobales bacterium
CATGGTGTACGTTGCCGGGTTCTCTTCCGGCGGTCAGATGGCGGAGCGAGTCGGCGTCGAACTCTCCGGTACGGTGGCCGCTATCGTCGCCGCATCGGGCCAACTAGAAGGTCAGACGAGTCCGCCGCCGGTAGCTTTTCCACAGCTTCCGCAGGGCTTTCAGCCCGTTCCCGTACAGGAGTGGCACGGCACGCTCGACGAAAACCTGGGACCGTGCAACAACGGCACGACGAAATACAACGGCGTTAACTTCTATTTGGATACGGTCGATGATACTTTCAACTTCTGGGCCTCAACCAATGGCTGCACCGCATTCAAAACCACACAGCCTCTGTGTCTAAACGGCGCGCCGAACAACTTGAATGATGCGCCCATGCAGGGCATTGCGGGACTGACGGGCAACGATGCTTTGGGATGTACGGACAATGTCGAAGTCCAATTCATCTGGGAGCCCAATATCGCGCACTCGTGGCAGCAGCAATACGATGATGTCCGCTGGAATTTCTTTGCTGCTCATCCATTGCCAGAGTTGCCTTCGCTTTTTCGATGATTTGAACGAGGCGCTTCATTCGTTAAGAGGCACTGCAGTTTTCATTACCCTAGAGTCAGGTCTCAAGCTGGAAATCACATTCAAAGCCGCCGGACACGCTGACGTGTTCGGCACCCTGCAGTCTCAACTCGCAGTTGCCCCAAGCCGGACAACTCTTGATTTCTCATTTGAAACCGACCAGTCATTTCTTTCACAAACCGTTGAGGGATTGCGAGCAGTGATTCAGCAATTCCCAGTTCGGAACGACATCTAGGTGCGGCCGCTCCTTTGCGGCGTAGTTGTCGAACAATCGCCATTACACTAAGCAAGCGGGCTTCCCAGCTAGAAAAACCGGCGAGGTGCCGCTCCCGCACCCCCAAGGAGAAAGGCGATGACATACAACGCCGATTTGACCGGGACAAATAGCCTGCGGAATATAGGATACTTGGCTCGGAGACATCATTACATCAAGGGAACGACCTCAGAAGCCTTCTTTGATCGCCTCGTAGGGCTGGTGGAGCATCCCATTGCGGCTCCCTCCGGATATCACACTTGTGATCTCGGCTGGTGCGGATTGAGGCTGAAGCTGCTTCCGCCGCAACCGACTCTTCGATATAAGGGTCGCGTCGTTGGTCTTGGTGACACTGACATCTTCGTGCCGGGAGACGACGTGGTTTATTGTGCGCCTTCCCTGATCCTCCATTACATTCGGAGGCACAGATACGGGCCTCCCCTTTGCTTTGTTGAAGCCGTACTGAACTGCCCGGAACCCCGTTCAGAGGAGTATTGCGCTGCAATTAAGAGAATTGCGCCAGAGATGGACCGTTTCCTTGGGCGACCGACCGCATCTGAATAGTTGGCGAAACATCGCGATTACACTCACGAGGCGGCCATCGGCCACTATGGCCGGCACACACCATAGTCATTCCCTATTTTTGTAATTTCCCAGCCCAGGGGAGTTCCGTTAATCGGCTTTACCTTCTTCCCCTGAAAGGTCATTCGATCGCCGGGTTTGACACCCACCGTATCACCGGAAAGTGTATACACAAGTTTGTCTTTTTCGTCGTTCACTGTCATCCCACCCTGCGTCGCCTTAATGCATCCCGTAATCGTGCGCTTTTTCGAATAGTGAATGGCGACGATAACGGCAACCGCCACCGCCGCGCCCACTCCTACCACTACGCCGACGATTTCTCCGGTGCTTGGGCCGATCTTGCCAAGACCGCCGCCAATACCGCCGCCCCCTGAGCTTCTGCGGGAATGCAGAGAACGAAACCGAGCGCGATAATTAGAACTGGCGAGAGATATTTCAGGATCATATTGTCCTCACTACTATTTCAGCGGGCTCGACTGCTCCTACCGCTCGACCAACTCCCCTCCCCTTCGTCGATGCCAGAGCATCGGAAGGGTAAGTTAGTTTGGCCAGGAAGAGGCTCCCTAGAATGTGTCCGCAACAGTGCATCCAAAGCGAGCGATTGTCAATACGCAGGAGCCTAGCCGTAGCGGTTCGTGACTAGTCAATGACCAGACCGGTCTTTTGTACCAAGCGGAGTGTTAGTGTAACTCCTTGTTAGATATTTGTCCGTCGTAGCCGCCGGGGGTGTGGGG
>JBAWAI010000254.1:0-2236 GCA_049589215.1 Terriglobales bacterium
GAGCTGAAAGATTGGGTGTCCGACATTTTGCTGGACAGCGCAGCGCTTTCGCGGGGGTATTTCAAGAAATCCTGCATTGAGCGGCTACTCAAAGAAGATCTTGCACAGCACAACCATCCCAAGGAAATTCTCTCTTTGGTTTCGTTGGAATTGTGGCACCGGGCATTTTTGAAAACGCCCGCTACGAGCGCACTGCCCGACTCCACGGCAGTATTGGTTCAGTAGCTTCAAAGCGATGCCCACAGTACAAGAAAGAGTCACGGACGCTGTTCTCGCAACGATCCGCTCGCGCCGAGATAATCGCAATACCATTTCTCCGGCGACAAACCCTTCTGCGAGTCGTTCCCGGTCAGTCTCGGTGCGGTTGGCGGAGTTCTCCGACTTTGATCGTGTCGCTCAATTGAACAACCGATTAGGTCAAGGGACGGACTCGGAGGCGAACTGGAGGCGATTGTGGTCCAGCAATCCAGCTGTCGAAAGCGGTCGTGCAAGCGGGCGGGTGGGATGGGTTCTGGAATCGGGAGGCGACGTCGTCGGATTTTTTGGAACCATTCCTTTGCTGTACGAGTTCGAGGGGACGATACTTGTCGCCGCGGCAAGCTGTCGTTTTGCGGTTGAACCTGAATTTCGCACGTCTTCCCACCTTTTGGTGTTTTCTTTCTTGCGTCAAACGGATGTGGACCTGTTCCTGAACACGTCCGCAACACCGGCGGCGGGAAAGATGATGCAGGCGTTGAAAGCCGCCCCAGTACCCCAAAAAGATTATGGGACGGTGCTGTTCTGGGTCCTCAACCCCCGACGGTTTGTGGAAGCGGTTTTGCGGAAACTTGAGACTCGGCCCGGATTGGTGGCGACCGCAGGGCTGGCTGGTTCGTTGGCCTTGAGCGGAGAAGCCCGACTGCGCCGAAGGTTTCCTCGAGTTGTGAGCGCTGGCTTGGATGTTTCGGAATGCGATCCTGGCGAGCTTTCGTCGGAATTTGACGAGTTCTGCGAAAGGGAGACGCTGAGTAGAACGAGGTTACTGGGTAAGCGCAATTCGGCGATTGTGCGTTGGCACTTTACAGCGCCAGAGAGTAAAAGAGTCAGCCGCGTTCTGCTCTGTCGCCAAGAGGGACGGATCGTCGGATATGCGGTCGTGCGACAGGAGTTAGACGCCAAGATCAATTTGCGTCGTTCGTCGGTGGCGGACCTATTGGCTGCGAACGATGACGCGACGATAATCAAGGCATTGGTCGCGGCGGCTCATTCCAGCGCGAGACAATCCGGCAGCGATGTCCTTGAAGTTACGGGTTTTCCGACCGCGGTGCGGAGGCCGCTTTTGGAATGGAAACCTTATATCCGTCAATATCCTTCATGTCCGTACTTCTACAAAGCGCGCGATCGTGCCCTCCACGAGCGACTATCGAATGTAGATTGTTGGTACGCCTGCCCGTTCGACGGAGACGCGACGCTTTGGCCATAATCCTGACCTTCAACAAAGATTCTTGCGGCCATGAATGCGCGCAGAGGCTTCTCTGAGTCGTATGGAACACACAACCGAACCAACCTGGAAGCGAGCAGTTAAGTGCACGATTAGCCTGCTGGTTTTTGTTGGCGACATGATCCGCAAGCCTTTAGCGCAGGTGATTGGGATTGGCCGCGGGAGGAAGTGCGTTGTTTTGTACTACCACTCGGTGCCACCTTCGGAAAGGGGGCTGTTTGCGGCGCAGCTTGATTCGATTTCCCGTCATGTGCGCGTTATCCGCACCGCGGACGCAGCGAGCCGTCCGGGCGAATCCGAGACGGGTCGGGATTGGGCGGCAATCACCTTCGATGATGGCTTTGAGAATTTTCTGACGCAAGCGTTGCCGGAGTTGGAAAAGAGAAAATTGCCGGCTACCGTTTTTGTTATTGCAGAGGGCATGAGCCGCGAATTCGGGTCTGATCATGTGCGCGAGAAGCTGCTGTCGCTGGATCAGATTCGAGCCTTACCCACCGAATTGGTTTCAATCGGATCGCACACCTCGACCCATCCCATGCTGACTCTTCTGGAAGAAGGCGAGTCTCGGCGCGAGATTGAAGAGTCTCGTATCAAGCTACAGGAGATGCTGGGCCGGCCAGTGAATGAATTCAGCTTTCCCTTCGGCGATTTCAACAGGAGGATGGTGGAATTCTGCCGCGCGGCCGGATACGACCGCGTGTATACGACCTTGCCGGGGTTCGCCTTCGAAGGGCCGAACGACTTTGTCGTTGGCCG
>JBAWAI010000255.1:0-7857 GCA_049589215.1 Terriglobales bacterium
CGGCCTCATCATCAGCGTCACCAAATTCGGCCTCTTCGTAGAACTCGCCGACCTGTTCGTCGAAGGCTTGGTCCCGCTGCAAACGCTGACCGACCACGATAGTGATCACTACACCTACCACGAAAACACGCGCCAGATCATCGGCCAGCGTTCGCGCAAAACCTACAGCCTCGGAGACCGCGTGCGGGTGCTAGTTGATCGCATCGACCCGGTCGAAAAGAAAATTCAATTTGCATTGATCGAAGAGGAGCGGCCGCAAACTGGAACGCAGCGTCGGAAACGGTGAACATGTGGCAACAAAATGTCGAGCCTTCCGGGCAGACCCTTCACGGGAGATTTTGAGCGCAATCGCTGTTTACAACAGTTGACCCGCCCACGAACAATACGGGCGTGTCTCGAAGATTTAAATGGTGGGCCACAATTGCCTTGCTGACGGGGTGCGTGATTGTCGGCTGGCTACGATGGGTGGACAGACCGGCAAGAAGAACCTACCAGGCTTATGTGGCGTTGGATGGAAAGGGGCCGTGGGGCTTAACTGACCCACCGTGGGACGGGCCGGATGCCGTTGTTCTCTATCGCACCGCCCATGAGGGAGTGGTTTGTTTCGATGCCTTCCACTCCAAGGACCTCCATGACCACTTGTCACCCAAGAATGGCCAACGCATTACCGTCGAGTACGACACGTTCCCCAGTCTCTTCGGAGGGGAACTCGCGTACAACGTGCATTCAATGGACGGAATGCTTCTAGCAAATGGGTCCCATGTGCTCCGAGCTGACTTTGCGGGCACCGCTGGCGTCGTTGCCAGCAGGCGAGGAGATGGGACATTTTCGGCCCATGAGAATGATTGTTGGCGATAAATCTCATTATCGCCCGTTGACCATCCGCCTGCGTTTTGAGGGCATTGGCCCGTACCACACATTCATCCCGAATGCCGGATGTGCATTACGTCGCCGTCCTGCACGATGTAGTCTTTGCCTTCGAGCCGCAGCGTCCCCTTGGCCCGCGCGTTCGCCTCAGAGCCCGCCTCCAGCAGCTGATCCCAGCGAATCGTCTCCGCGCGGATGAAATGATGTTCGAGGTCCGAGTGAATCGCCCCCGCGGCGTTCTGCGCGCGCGTGTTCGCTGGAATCGTCCAGGCGCGGCACTCGTCCTCGCCTGACGTAAAAAATGAAATCAGCCCCAGCAGGTAGTAGCTGCTGCGAATCAGACGCGACAGCCCGCTGTCTTTCAGGCCATAGCTCGACAAAAATTCCGCGGCGTCCTCGTCGCTCATCTCCGCCAGTTCCGCTTCCACCTTGCCGCAGATCGCGCTCGCTCCCGCATTCGGCCGCGCCGCCACTTCGCCCAGTTTGTACTTCGCAACCGCCTCGTCCAAATCCTTGCCGAGTTCCGTGCTCTCGCCAATATTGAGCACGTAGAGCATGGGCTTTTCGCTCAGGAACATAAAGCCGCGAATGCGCTTCTTGTCTTCGGCTGACATTTCCATTTCGCGCAGCGGCTTCTCCGCTTCGATTTGCGCCTTCGCCCTGATCAGCAGCTCGTTTTCTTTTTCCAGTTCCGGCGTCTTCATCTTCTTGAGATCTTTTTCGAGCCGCTCCAACCGTTTTTCGATCTGCCCCAGGTCGCTCACCATCAGGTCAAACTCGACATTCTTGATATCGCGCAGCGGATCGATCGCGCCGACGTGCGGAATCGCGTCGTTCTCAAACGCCCGCAGCACGTGAATCAGCGCATCCACCTGCCGCAGGTGGCCGATGTACGCCGTCTCCTTCAACGCATCCTGCCCAATCGCGCCGACGTCCACATATTCGACCGACGCGTGCGTCAGCTTTTTCGGGTTATAAAGCGCGGCCAATTTGTCGAGACGTTCGTCGGGCACCTTGGCGACTCCGATGTGCGCCTCACGCGGGTTGGCGAACGCCTGCTCGGAGAGGCGCGCCTTAGTAAGAATTCCGAACAGCGATGTCTTGCCCACCTGCGGCAGGCCAATGATGCCAGTTTTCATAAGAGCAGTTCTCAGCTTTCAGTTATCAGTTCTCAGGAAGGTCGAAATCCAACAGATCAGAATAAATCATTGGCGAGATTCCACACGGAGACACAGAGACACGGAGGAATTCTTTCAAGCTTTTCTCCGTGCATCGGTGACTCGGTGGTGAAAAGGTCTATCAGCAACGGACCGCTTCACTTCAACTCTTGTGCGATCCGGAATATCGCGATTAACCCTAGCAGCAGCACTCCCGACTCGAAATCCTCCGACCAGGCATGCAGCCGATCAAACTCCGCGCGCACCGGGTCATTCAGCGCCAGACTGTCAATCACCCCGGCCTGGGCGCGCAAAGCGTGCATCTTCGGCGAGATGGCGAACTGCGAGATCATAGTCAGCGCGAGCATCACGACGATCAGGCAATGCCGCAGGGCGAGCGGCCGCGCATAACCCGCCGTCATCCGGTAATACGCCATCGACGCGGCCAGAAAAACGAAGCCGGAGACAATCGCCATGTCGTGCAATATGTCGAGCGAGCGGCCGACGACGGATCCGGCCATATGCCGCGTCGGCAAAAGCCCAGGAGAGAAGACTGTGGGCGCCTCGACGAAGGCAAGAAAGATAATTCCGCCGACCCAGACGACGAGCGCGAGCAGCATAAGAAAGCGCAGAAAGGACATGGGCGGATTATAGCGAGTAGAAGCGAGCCGCGAGTTGCGGGTCACGAGGCGCGAGTTGCTAGCCGCCAGCCCGCAACAAAGAGCGAACAAAACCGTGACTCCACGCCATGCGCTCAGCCTGGTGACTTTCGTCGTACTGCTCAGCAACGCCGCAGAGAACGCGGGCCGTGACTCCTTACGCGCAGCTCAGGCCAGCACTTATCCACAACCGGAACCAGCGCCGTCACTTTCTCGCGCACACGCAAGCGTTTACCCTCATGTTTCTTCGATCGTCCCGAAGGAATCACTCACATGCAGGGTACGCTCAGAGCGTCTGACGTGAACTTTTTGTCGCTCCCCACCGCTGTGTTTTGCGTGCAGTGTGAACTGATCAGTGCGAACAACACCACGCGCTGTCTCGCCTGCGGCAGCCTCGCGGTATTGAGTCTGTCGCGCGTGCTGGGTGGATCGATGCGCGGCCAAACCACTCACCTGATCGCCGATGCGGAGCTAGACCGTCTGGTTCGATCGCTGCTGCACACGGTTCCGCAAGACGCCGAACTCGAAAGCGAATTTTCTATCCTGCCTTCTTTTTCTGCTCCCGGCTCGACCCGCCATCACCTGCGCGCGCGCCATAACGGACCAAATGGCGTACGGCCGTTCGTCAATATAAATCCCGGCGAACTCGATCTCGAACCCGGCATCAGCATCATTGCCGAAAAGGCGCAGGCTCTGACCGGCGCAACCGGGGCCGCGATCGCATTGCGCAAGGGCGATGAAATTATCTGCCGCGCGCGCACCGGCCGAACTGCTCCCGACCTCGGTGTGCGGCTGCAAACCGATCGCGGGCTCTCGGCTGATTGTGTGCGCACCGGCGAGGTTCTGCTTTGCAACGACGCCGAAACGAATCCGCGCGTGGACTCGGCAACGTGCCGGCGACTTGGCGTGCGATCAATACTGGTTGCGCCCCTGCGCCATTTCCGGCGCACCCTGGGAGTTTTCGAAGTCCTATCCTCGACCGCGCAGGCTTTCGACAATAACGATGTCGCGACCATGCAATTCCTTTCAGGAATGATGGTCGCGGCGATCTCGCGGCTGTCAAACTTGAAGCCCGAAGCCACTGAGTAGCTCTCAGCTTTAGCCATCAGCCATGGCCATTCATCCGCACCCTGAGCGGCTACGCGGGGCGAACCGCCCACTCCACACAGCTATACTGATTTCATGGTTACGGTTGACCCGACTCCGCGGCTGGCGAACGACCCTAAAGGCGTCAAAGTTCATTTGAGCACCGGCGCCGGCCTGGAGATTGACTGGAAAGACGGTCATCGTTCCATTTATTTGTTCAAATTCCTGCGTGACGCCTGCCCGTGCGCCTTGTGCGAGGACGAGCGGACCAAGGCACGGCGCAAACCCGGCGAGCCTGAAAAGCCCGCGCCCGGCACACTTCCCATGTTCAAGGCAGCGGCTAAGGCTCTCAAAGCCGAGGCGGTAGGCAAGTACGCGCTCAAGTTCTCCTGGAACGACAATCACGATCTGGGAATCTATTCGTGGGCGTACTTGCGGGAGATATGCCCCTGCGCCGAATGCACGACGAAAATTCAGTGACGGTCTCGGTAAAGACGATCTCGATCCGGCGGGCAGAGTTGACGGATGTTCCAGAGCTGCGCCGGCTGATTGAGGCCTCAGTGCTCGGCCTTCAGGCTGGCGACTATTCGCCGGAACAGCTGAAGCGCGCGCTCAAGGCGGTGTATGGCGTCGACACGCAGCTCGTCGCGGATGGCACCTATTTTGTGGCAGTAGCTCCGAGCGCGGCGGGCCGGGCGGGCAGCGGCCAGTCGGACCGACCGGAATCGTCGCCGCTGATTGTTGGCTGCGGCGGCTGGAGTCGCCGGAAGACCCTATACGGTGGCGACCAGTTTGCCGGCCGGGAAGATTCGCTGCTCGACGCTGCGACCGATGCGGCCAAGATCAGGGCATTCTTTGTTCATCCGGCATGGGCGCGACGCGGAATTGGCGGAATGATCCTCGAAGCCTGCGAGTCCGCGGCCAAGGCCAAGGGGTTCCGACGCCTTGAAATGGGCGCTACTTTGACGGGTGTACCGTTTTATAAAGCCAAAGGCTATGAGGAACAGGAAGAGACGGCGGCCCCGATGGGAGACGGCCTGAGTCTGCCGATTATTCGCATGGCGAAAAATGTCTGAACTCATTCAGGCATCCCTTTTAAACTGCCGCATTTTCTTGGGGATTAAAGAGGAATCGCTCCCGGCTGCCGGGCCCTGCCGTGCTAGAATTTCCACAATAATCTCCCTGTTCTGCGGGACCCTATTTTGATCGAACTTGCACCCTCGATACTCGCCTCCGACTTCGCCCATCTGGCGGACCAGGTCGAGCAAGCCACGGCTGGCGGCGCCGCTGTCATCCATGTCGACGTCATGGACGGTCATTTTGTCCCCAATCTGACCATCGGCCCCCCGGTCGTCAAATCTCTTCGCAAGGCAACCCGGCTGCCACTTGATTGCCATCTCATGATAGAGAATCCAGATCAATTCATTGGGGACTTCGCCGAAGCGGGAGCGGACTGGATTTCAGTCCATCAGGAGGTTTGTCGCCACTTGAACCGCACGCTCCACCTGATCAAGAGCCACGATTGTCGCGCGGGGGTGGTGATCAATCCGGCGACTCCGGTGGATACGCTAAGTGAAATTTTCGATATCGTGGACTACATTCTGGTGATGAGCGTGAACCCCGGCTTTGGCGGACAAAAGTTCATCCCCGAGACGCTCGGCAAGGTTAGGAAGCTGGCTGACATTCGAGCGCGTGGCGGTTATGGCTATCGCATTGAAATTGACGGCGGGGTTGCTCTGGACACAGTGACTGAAATAGTGCAGGCCGGGGCGGAAATTCTGGTGGCCGGTAACGCGGTTTTTGGGAAGGGCGATGCGAAGAAGAATGCCTCGGCCTTGCTCGAAGCGGCCCGCAGCGCAAGTTTGCAAAGAGTTTGAAACCAGCTATGAGCTGCTAGCCTATGGCTTCCAGCCCGGCTGGGTCTGATTGAACCTGGTTTGAATGGTAGAAGCTAGTAGCCAGTAGCTCGTGGCTAACGAGGTTTTTCATGCGTCGTAATCTAATTCTCGGTCTGGTAATCGCAGCGGTTCTACTTGCGGTGGGTTGCACGAATAAGAAATCCACCAACCCGCTGTCCAACGTCGGCTCCAAGCAGCCCGACAAGGTGCTGTTCGATCGCTCCATGGACGCGATGAAACACAACCACTTCGATGTCGCGCGCATGACGCTGCAAACCTTGATCAACACCTATCCGGACTCCGAGTACGTGGCGCGCGCTAAGCTGGCGGTCGCCGACTCGTGGTACGCGGAAGGCGGCACCACTGCACTCCAGCAGGCGGAGATCCAGTACAAGGACTTCAAGACCTTCTTCCCCAATATGCCCGAGGCCGCGGAGGCTCAACTAAAGGTCGCCGATATTCACTACCAGCAGATGGAGAAACCCGATCGCGACTTCACGCACGCCGAGCGCGCCGAAGAGGAATATCGCGCCTTGATCCAGGAGTATCCGGACAGCAAGCTGGTGCCGAAGGCAAGACAGCGCCTGCGCGAAGTGCAAGAAGTTCTCGCCCAGCGGGAATTCAATGTCGGCCAGTTTTATTTTCTGCGTCTCGCATATCCTGCCGCCATCGCACGCCTCAAAACGCTGGTGGATCGCTATCCGCTTTATAGCGGCGCCGATCAGGCGCTCTTCATGCTCGGAAGAAGCTACGAGGGTGAGATTGAGCTGATTCGGAAGAATCCGCGCACGGACGAGGTCTCAAAGACCCGCATGATCGAAAAGTTGACCAAGGATGCGGCCGACGCGTATTCACGGATCATTACGCGCTACCCGGCCATGGACCGAGCGGTCGATGCCAAGGCCCGGCTCGAAGCCATGCATCAGAATGTGCCCCGTCCCACCCGCAAAATGCTCGAGCAGAACAAACGCGAGGAGGCCAGCCGTCAGGAATCCACCCTGCTGGCCAAGGGCATCGGCAATTTCGCGAAAGGCCCCGATACCAGCAAAGCCGCGCACTTCGGTGATCCTTCGATGGTCGATCCGGAGCCTGAGACTGCGACCAACTTCGTTTCCGGAGTAGCACTGGCGGCCAGCGGCGGAGGAGGCGGCGGCAAGCTCAATGCCGCGATCCTCAACGGCCCAGTCGGTCCCAATCAGGAAGCCCCCCGCTCCGATAATTCAACAGCCACCACCGACGCCACCGCCAACCAAGCAGCGACGGGCCAGCCGGCGACGGCGAATGCCGGAACCGCGCCCGCTCCGGCAGCAAACGAGCTGACTCCGAGCGTTGCCGATCCCAATGAGCTCAAACCCAACGTTGATCAGGACGCAAACTCGTTGCCTCCACTCCAGCAGAATAACGAACTGGCCAACGGCCTTGCCGCCGGAGCCAGCAAGAATGCCAGTTCATCATCTTCAACTTCCTCATCGAAAGATGAACTCGCGGATATTTCATCGAGCAAGAAGAAAAAGAAAAAGGGAATCGCCAAGCTGAATCCGTTTTGAGTCGCGGCTGGCGCGCCGTTCCGGGGCGTCTTTTGAGCGGCGATTGAAATTCAGATTTCAAGGACGAGCGCGCTGCTCGTCCTTTTTCTTTGCTTGTCGCTACTTCTGTGCGACGGTTTTGCGAGCGACAGTTTTGGAACCTTCTTGTTCTGGGCGCCAATCAAAACCGCCGATCCTCACCCGCAGTTCATGGACTTTCGTGTTTCCACCGCCCGCAGTCGGACATGGGCTTACGAATTATTGACTTGTACCTAAGGACACGATAGCTTCGCGTTATCTTCCTTTTTGTGTCGAAGGACAACACTTGGCGCGGAAAATACTGCTTGCGGATGATAGTGTCACAGCCCAGAACATGGGGCGAAAGATCCTGGCTGACGCCGGTTATGACGTCATCACGGTCAATAATGGTTCCGCGGCCCTCAAGCGCGTGGCCGAGACCTCGCCCGACCTCATCATTCTTGACGTCTACATGCCCGGTTACAGCGGCCTGGAAGTCTGTCAGAAGCTGAAAGAGGCGGCGGAGACGGCTGACATTCCTGTCCTTTTGTCGGTTGGCAAACTCGAGCCCTTCAAACCGCAGGAGGCGCGTCGCGTGCGGGCTGATGCCCACATCGTGAAACCCTTCGAAGCGAGCCAATTGCTG
>JBAWAI010000256.1:0-3418 GCA_049589215.1 Terriglobales bacterium
GCCCAAGCCTAAGCGGCGTGGGCGCAGGTTAAAGTTAGTAATGGGCGGCCTTCGGGTCGCCCTTTTATTTGGCATAATTGCGGCTCGGACCGAGGCAGGTATGAATCACGAAGATGCCTTGATAAAGGCGTTCATTGATCCTCGACGGGTGGAGCGCTATCTGGAAATTATCGCCAACCCTAAAAAGCGAGCCAAGTTCACCAAAGAACTTGCCCACTTCAAAGCTTTGGATCCGGCCGTCATGGTCAGCATTCCGCCAAGTCAGCGGAGTCCCGCAGCGATCGCGAGTTTGCTAAAGGCCAAGGGCGCGGAGACAAGTGTTGGGTCATTTCGGAAAACTCCAAATTGGATGGTCAGGAATTCGATTTGGAAATCGCGCTCAAAGAAACGGTGGGGTATCAAATGGGCACGCTCATCTCGTGTGTTCCAGGAAAGCTGGGATACTTCGAAGACGAGGATGGTCGTTGCATATTAGATCGCCGACGCTGAAAGCGGCCCGGCGAAAATCAATGGCTCGACTCATTCGCACTTTCCGGGACCTTGCGCGATACTACTAGTCCTGTGAACCTCACCCTCGATTCCAAAGTCACTCTCATTACCGGCGGCTCGCGCGGCATCGGAGCGGCTGCCGTCCGCCTGTTCGTCGAGGCGGGCGCCAAGGTCGTCTTCAACTACCAATCCGCCAAGGCAAAGGCCGACGAACTTGTCCGCGAATGCGGAGCCGCGAATTGCCACGCCGTGCAATGCGATCTCTCGAGTCCGGCGGCAGCGGGGCAGTTGGTGGCATCGGCGGTCGATGCCTTCGGCCGACTCGACATCCTCGTCGCCAATCACGGCATCTGGCCGTCCGAAGATACTCCGATTGACAAAATGACAGACGAGCATTGGCATCGCACGATTGCCATAAATCTCGACAGCGTCTTCGGCCTCGTCAAGCATTCAGTCGCGCAGATGAAAAAGCAGGAGAGGCAGATTTTGAGCGCAAAGGGTGATCCGCCTCCGCCTCCAATCGGCCACATCGTCCTCGTCAGCTCGACCGCCGGCCAGCGCGGAGAATCCTTCCACTGCGACTACGCCGCCAGCAAAGGCGCGCTCATCAGCATGGTCAAAGGCCTCTCGACCGAACTCGCGCGCGACGGCATCCGCGTCAACTGCGTCGCTCCCGGATGGGTCAACACCGACATGTCGACTGCGGCCCTCAACGACCCGCCAACGCGCGCCAAAGTTTTCGCGACCATCCCGCTCGGCCGCGTAGCCACGCCCGAAGAGATCGCCGGCCCAATTCTGTTTCTATGTACGCCATACGCGGGCTTCATCACGGGCGAGATTTTCAATGTGAACGGCGGTGCTGTGCTCGTGGGGTAGGAGGAACTATGAAACGTTGGGTACTTTTCTTCATCACTGTCGCCGCGATGTCGGCTATGTCAACGCTCGCCGCCGCGCAAGCGCTGGACAATGCGCCGCCACCTCCTTTGAACTTCGAGAATGGCGTCATCGCGAACGGCTTCTACTCGAATGTGTGTTTTGGTCTGTCCCTGCCAATACCTTCGGGGTGGGAGGTCAACGCAGTCACTGCCAGCGGGAAGGCAAAGCGACGTTCCGACAAGAGCCTTGTTCTGCTTTTTCTCTCGCAATCGGGAAATTCAGCTGGGAAAATTATTTTGAGCGCATCGCTCGCCTCTGACCAAAATTCGAGCGAGCAGAATTTTGTTTCAAGCGCGGTCCACCGTCAGATCAGCGCCTCTGCCGACCGGCAGTTAATCAAGGATGTGGCAGGTGTTGATTTTGGCGGTCAGCACTTCTACCGGTCTGACTATAAGGGCGCGCTGAGCGACAAAGTCCCCTTGTACTTCGCTTACATCTACACCAGGTTCCGCGGATACTATATCGGCGAGACGATCGGATCGGCGTCGCCCCAGGGATTGGACGAAGCGGCCAACTCACTGCAGGCGATCTCCTTCCAGCAAGACCAGGCTGATCCAAATTGCGTCATGGCACCGGACGACGCATCTGCGAGTCCCCCCATGCCTCAGCGTGTGCGTGTTTCGCAGGGAGTTTCCCAAGGCCTGTTAATCAAAAAAGTGACGCCAATATATCCCGAGTATGCGCGGCAGAACCGCATTCAAGGCCAGGTCATCTTGCAGGCTGAGATCAGCAAGTCTGGCGACATTGACCACCTCCAACTAATCACTGGCGATCCGGAACTCGCCCCTGCAGCCGTGGAAGCCGTAAAGCAGTGGAAGTACAAACCGTACCTGCTCCAGGGGCAACCTGTGAATGTGGAGACGCAAATTCTTGTGAACTTTACCCTGGTCGGAAGATGATAAATTCCAAAATATGCTGCCACCCTCAGTCACCAAACGGCGGCTGATAGTCCAGATGTTTGTGCATCCCGCGGCTGCGGTCCTGCCGCGTGAGCGTCTCCAGATCCCGGCACTTTAGCTCCAAAAGCGACCCCAAATCCCGCAACGGACAGCTAAAATGCTCCCGTACGCTTCTAACAAAGAAGGCCCATGACTCGTTTCACCCCGATCTTATCTTTTCTGCTTGTGTCCGCGCTCTCCTTCGCCCAGTCGGGCACCGAGCCGCCGCCGCGCGCCCCGCTTCCGTCCGAGCCCAAAGCTGCCATCAATCTCAACGACTCCGAGAGCGCTCACAAGGCCCGCGCGCTGCTCGACCAGACCATCGAGACCCTTGGCGGCCAGCGCTACGTTACCTACGAGAGCCGCAGCGAATCCGGGCGCTACTACCCGCTCTATCACGGGCGCACCAACTCCACCGGGCTGCAATATAACTACTTTCTCAAGTATCCCGACAAAGACCGTTTCGAGGTTCTCAAGCTCAAAGACATCCACGTCCTCCCCGGCTCCATCGATATCGGCGGCGTGAAGAGCGACAAGGTCGATATGGCGATCATTCACAACGGCAATAAGGGATACGAGACCACCTTCAAGGGCACGGCCGCGCAGGAGAAGCTTGATCTTGAGAATTACCTGCGCCGCCGCGATCATTCGCCCGAGTGGGTCTTCCGCAAGTGGCTTAACGATCCCACGGTCGCGCTCTTTTATGATGGCCTCGACGTAGTCGACAGCAAGCCCACCGAGGGCGTCACCCTCCTCAACAGCCACAACGATTCGGTGACCGTCTGGATCGACCAGAGCACGCACTACCCCGTCAAAATCAGCTACTCCTGGCGCGACCCGAAAGACAAGCAGAAGAATACGGAAGAAGAGGTCTACGACCATTACAAGCCCGAAGACGGCATCATGACCCCGCACTCTTTCACGCGCTATTTCAATGGAGAGATGTCGCAGCAGCGCTTCATCACCACCGCAAAATACAACGTGAATCTGCCCGACACGATGTTTGAAGCGAATGTCACCTACGACCCAAAGGTTCCGATCAAGAAGCACTGAGG
>JBAWAI010000257.1:0-19737 GCA_049589215.1 Terriglobales bacterium
GTGATTCTCCCTCGGTCATGCTCGAAGGTCACGATGATTACCTGCAGGTTTCGCGATAGGCTTAACTCGAATGGGAAACTCGACTTACAAGAAGCGTGCGGAACTCGGCCTCTGCATCGAATGCGGAAAAGCGCAGGTGGACACGCCTGGCTCTCGCTGCTTCAACTGCCGAAGAGATTTGACCGAGGACACGAACGGGCCGAGGCGCGAGCGGAGGAGCGAAGGCAATTGCCCGTACTGTGGCGATGCCGTCATTCCCGGCGCAAAGACGTGTCGCGTTCACGCGTTCGGGCACGAGGTGATCGAGGGCGCGAAGAACTGTCCCCGCCACTCATTCGGCGGCAGCCTCGACCTCGCATTTCACGTGATGGATTGCTTGGGTCTGTCGCACCAAAGACTATGGCAAAAGTTCGTGAAGGGCGTCGTCAACAAGGAGAAACATCTGTACGTACAGGACGAGTGATCCTAGTGTCTACTCGGTGTCCAACCTAGTGTCCAAACCGCACCGAATGCGCGTGTTTTGCACATAATAAGTGTCAGTTCTTGCAACGTAACGCGTTGAAAAGAATCAGGGGTCACGCGGGTTAATTCCATTTCAAGACCGACTGTTTCAACCGCTCACACATCCCTCCGCGGCTATATAGAGTTTATCAAGATGACGGTGGGGGGTGGAGTTCCTGCGCTTGTGCGCCGGATGAATGGCCGCTGCTTCGGAGATAAAAACCGCTATTTCGTCCCGTTCGGATAGACGAGTATCTTGCTTGCTTCACCGGTTTTGAGGCGCGCCATCGCACTGGAGAAATCCTTGAGCGCGATGCGATCCGTGATTACTGGATGCAGATCGAGTTTGCCGGCCTTCAGCAGGGCCGTCATCTGAAACCACGTCTGATACATGCGTCGGCCGTTGATGCCCTGAATCGTCAGGCCCTTGAAAATGATGTCTTCGGAGAAGTTCACCGGAATTGGTTTGGAAGTCAATCCAAGCAGCGACATGCGGCCGCCGCGCCGGATGATGTCGAAGGCGACGCGAATGGCATCCGGGTGGCCGGCCATCTCCAGCACTACATCCACGCCGAGGCCGCCGGTTTTCTCCGCAACAATCGCACGCACATCTTCCTTGGAGGGATCGATCGCAAAATCGGCGTGCATTTTCGTCGCTAGTTTGCGGCGATGCTCGTTGACCTCGATCGCGAAAATAGTAGTAGCGCCGCAGGCCCGCGCCACCGCGATCGAGAAAAGTCCGATCGGCCCGCATCCAGTAACCGCCACGGTCTTTGCGGCGATCTCTCCCGCGAGCACAGTGTGCACCGCATTGCCCAGCGGATCGAGGATGGATGCATACTCCTGAGGAATAGCCGGGTCGAGCTTCCAGATATTCGATTCCGGAATCACAACATATTCCGCGAAGGCTCCGTCGGTATCTACGCCGATGATCTTCACGTTCTGGCAAATGTGTGCTTCGCCGGTTCGGCAGAGCAGGCACTTGCCGCACGCAACGTGCATTTCGGCGGAGACGAAATCGCCTTCCTTAACGCTCGTTACCTCGTCGCCAAAGGCCGCCACTTCACCACAGAACTCGTGGCCGGGGATGAGCGGGGGATGAATGCGTCCCTGCGCCCAGCGGTCCCATTCGTAAATGTGGAGATCGGTGCCGCAGATGGAAGCGGCCTTAACCTTGACCAGTACATCGGTGCGGCCATAACCGGGAATTTTCACTTCGCGGATTTCCGCGCCCGGCGCGGCATTCGGCTTGACCACCGCGAGCATGGTTCCGGACGGAGTGCTGGACATGGATCCTCTTGGAGAACCGAAATTAGAAGAGCAAACGCATTATTCTAGCACCGGGCAGCGAAGCCGCGGAGTCGCAGCCCCAAAGCTCACTGCGTCTTCTTATAAATCTCGCTCGAGCCCCCTTGATACAGCGAAAATTCCGTCACGCCTCCGCTCGCGTTGCGTTTGAAATCCAGTGTCAGTCCGTTTTCGCCTTTGACTGCAAAAGTGTTCCCGCGCACCGCTTCAAGCACCCAGACCTTCCCGTTAGGCAGCGTGACCGACAGTACGTTATCGGGTCGCAGCGTAATTGCATATTTGAAATCGGCAATCTGATACAGGCCGGCGATCGGCTCGAGGAAGCTGCGCTCCCGCATGCGGCGGTCGGGCAGACGCGTAAAGACAATATCTTTCACGTTCGGTTCGAGCGCGCACGAAAGGCTGGCGATATTGCCTTCCCAGTCGGTGTTAAACATGAACTCCGTCTCCTGCAGCAAATCGAGCGGATCATGTGGCACCCGCCAGACATCGTAGTGCCAGTGTTCAGCCGTGGATTTCATAGTGTGATAAGTGATGTTGAGCCCATTCTCTTTGCCGGCGCGCTCGATGGTGACAACTCCGTAAGCGGGATTCGAGTACTCGCCCGGGTATTCATCGATCGGATGCGAGAACTGGGTATTCGCCCACCGCGGCACATAATCCTTGGCGCGCGCATCGTCAGCTGCCTTCTTGAATGCGAAATAGCGATCAATGTCGCGCTTGCTCCAGTCCACCTGATCGAGCCCAAGCATGCGATCTGCGATGTTGTAGGCGAGCACTTCACGCAGGCTGCTTCCTTCCATGTTAAGCAGAATCACGCTGCCGATGTTGTCGTCGGGCAGAAACGAGATCAGCAGCGAGAAGCCGTCAAGATTGCCGCCGTGGTTCACATACTTGTGTCCGCGATAGGTAGTGACAAACATGCCCATACCGTAATTCGCATAGCCGATTTCCGGATCGACTCCGGAACTGTGGATCACCATCTGCGGCGTGGTCATCTGCCGGATGTCAGCCTGTGAAATGATCTGCTGGTCGCCGTGCTCGCCATGGTTTAGGTACATGAGCAGGTACTCAGTCATGTCAGAAAGATTAGAGACAATTGCGCCCGCCGGTCCGAGCGCGGGATCGCCGGGATAAATCGGGGCTTCGTGCGCGACCTCGTTGTCGTCTTTGCGATAAGGATGCGCCACGTCGGATGACGATTTGAAAGATGCGCCGAAATCGAAGCCTGAACTCGTCATGCCGAGCGGTTTGAAAATGCGCGCAGAGACCGCGTCCTCCCAATTGCTTCCCGCCAGCTTCCCGGCCATATAACCGGCCGTCATGAACATGAGGTTGTTGTACTGGAACTCTTGCCGCAGATCACGATTCGGCTCGAGATAGCGAAGCCGCGCGTACATCTCTTCACGGCTCAGATCCGAGCGATACCAGGTCGAATCATGGCGAGGCAGGCCGGTGCGGTGCGTGACGAGGTCGCGCGGCGTGGCGCGCGCCGTAAGCACGTCGTCTTCAAGTCGAAAGTCGGGCAGATATTCGCGGACCGGCTTGTCCCAGTCGAGCTTGCCTTCGCTGGCGAGTGTGCCGAGCGTGGCAACGGTAAATGACTTGGTGATCGACGCGATCGGAAACAATGTATGCTCGGTGACCGGCAAATTGTTTTTCACGTCGCGCAGCCCGTAGCCCTTGCTGAGGACGACCCTGCCATCTTTGACAATGACGATGGCGGCGCCCGGTACTTTCCAGTCATTCATCACCTTCTGGACATAAGCGTCGAAGTCGCGAAGATCGGGCGAATTCGCAGCCAACAGTGACGAAGACAAAAACAGGATAATCAGCGTCAGGTAGGGACGAAGACAAAACCGCTTGCTCATTGAGCCTCCAAAAAAGCGAGCAATTGTCCCACGCGCCGCGAGGACGAGGCAACCCGGCAAAGCGGATCTGAGCGATTGAGGCAGGAATTATCTCTGCGGCCCTGGGTTCAGTTGCCTGCGCTGTCGCTCGACGGCTGCAACAAGACCTGCTGTTCGTCGAAGGCTCTCACCGTCTGAAAAAAGGTGCGCAGAGCCGGATAACTCTTCGCATCCAGCAGCAAAAGATCCATCGCCAGCGTTCTATGCAGCTTCAGGGTGCCATTTTCATTTGCTGTTTGTATCGCATAGAGGGCGACGCGCTCGTCGATTGCTTGTGGTGCCGGCATGTTCAAGATGTGCCAGCCCGCAGGCAGGTCAACGGTGACGTCATCTTTGCGCTCGGAAGGGAACTGGAAGTAAATCGGGTGCGCGCGTTCGGCATGTTCGAACAGGTGCTTTTCGGTTGCGCAGAACAAGCCCACCGGGAGAATAGACCGCCTGCCGGCCGCCGACGCCCAACCCGGCACCTTTAAAGTGAATGTTGCCACCATCGAACTGGAAGAATTTTTCCAATCGGGAGCGCTCGTAAGTTCGACCTCGGATGCGGCCGAGACCGATTCCTTGACGTCGTCCTCGAGGTACTTCTTGCGCGCGGCGTCATCGGCGAATCGTTCCTCCGCCCGGCGGCGGGAACACTCCAGTCCCGTGAAGGTCACCGTCAGCGTCCCTTCCAGGTCGCCTGCATCCGTAAGCTTGAGCCGCGCCTTTCGCTCAATCAGAGATTGCGAACTCTTAGGCAGTGTCGTGGTCACCCACGATCCACCGTCTTTGTCGACCTTATACCCGCTCACGCTCGTCTCACTCCACGGCAGCATTCCAAATGAAATAAACGGCGATCCCGGATCAAGGTACAAGTCGTGGCCGTCGAGTTTTACGAGCACCACATCCGAGTCCAGGCGGTTTCCATCCATCATTTTGGCGTCGAAGAAGTAGCTGGAACGGTCGGACACCCACACATCCGACGCTTCAATGCCGGCGGCGCGCACCAGAGCCAAATAGAGCCAGTTCAACTGCACGCTGGTGCCATGTTGCAACTTCCATACTTCTTCGACGTTCTTCGGCCATTTGTCTTTGTTGCGCTTCTCCTCCTGCGCCGTCTTTTCTTCCTCGAATGATATGTTGCGGATTTGCTGCACGCGCGCGTAGATCTTTTCGAGCTTCACTTCAGTCGAGTCATTCGGAGAGACGATCTCGCCGACGGCTTGCTCCATCGCCTTGCGTTTGTCGATGTACGCGTCCAGGTAGGACTCGCAATCTTTCCCGAACGACTCCCAGAACTTATTGGAGTCCGTTTCCGTCGAACGCGTATAGGTGAAGTCGACCCGAGCCTTCATCTCATTCTCGGGCGGCATGAAGTCCTCAACTACGAACGCCGGAATGTCATGCGCATCAAGGTGGATATCACGCTTCTCCTGCAGCGGGCGCAGATCAGGCGGCAATCCGTTCCAGTGCACTTTTAGCTGGAAGTGAGCTGCCGGCTTCAGGGAGAACTTTGCGTTCTTGGTAAATAATTCGTCGCTGACAATCCAGTGCGAATCGAAAACGTAGTCCCCGCTGTACTCAATCCTGTACATATATTCGATGATGCTGCCAACCGTCACGTCCGGCATCGTGAATGTCTTTGCCAGGATCTTCGCCCCGTGCGCCTTCACGATCGTCTTATCGATTGGCTTCCCTTCGAACATCACAATTGATCCGTCGGGCTTGACGGTGCGCGCGTGGAATTTCGTTATCTTAAGGTTGCCCTTCCAATAGGGAATCTCAACGTCCGCGTACTTTCG
This sequence comes from Terriglobales bacterium, assembly GCA_049589215.1. Lineage (GTDB taxonomy): Bacteria > Acidobacteriota > Terriglobia > Terriglobales > Acidobacteriaceae > Acidiflorens. Next base: position 5,501 of record JBAWAI010000257.1, read on the forward strand.
CCCCTCTTCGGTCAGAATCTTGACGCGCACATATTCGTCTTCGTAAGCGCTCAATTCGTTGTCGTCGCGGTCAACCTCGCGAAACAGAATGACCGCAGTCGCGCCCGGAGCTTTCGGTTCGCTCGTCATCCTCATCTCGTCCGGAGACGGCGGCTGAAAGTCGATTGCCCAACTGGCCGAAGGTAACACCACCGAAACAATCAATAAGGATGCGGTGGCAAGCAGGAATAAGTGGAATAGACGAAAAGGCGACATGACTCTATTTACCCGGTAAGAGTATCTTCCGGGAACCGGAGTTAGTGCAATAAAAAAGGGCGCGATTGTTCGCGCCCCGAACCCAGATACGCCGCCGGAAGGGCAATTGCCCCTCCCGCGTCAAACTAGTCTCTGACTCCATCCATAAACGCCCGCAGCTTACGCGAACGGGACGGATGCCGTAACTTGCGCAATGCTTTCGCCTCGATCTGCCGGATGCGCTCGCGTGTGACCGCGAACGACTGGCCGACTTCTTCGAGCGTGTGCTCGGATCCGTCTTCCAGACCAAAGCGCATCTTAATCACCTTTTCTTCGCGCGGCGTGAGCGTGCGCAGGACCTGTCCCGTCTGGTCCTTCAGGTTTACGTTGATGACCGCTTCGGCCGGCGAAACTACTGCGCGATCTTCAATGAAGTCGCCCAAATGCGAATCTTCCTCTTCGCCAATCGGCGTTTCGAGTGAGATCGGCTCCTGCGCAATCTTCAAGACCTTGCGAACCTTGGCGACCGGAATATCCATGCGCTTGGCGATCTCTTCCGACGTCGGTTCGCGTCCCAGTTCCTGCACCAGTTGCCGCGATGTGCGGATCAACTTGTTGATCGTTTCAATCATATGCACCGGGATACGAATCGTACGCGCCTGATCGGCAATTGCACGGGTAATCGCCTGCCGAATCCACCACGTGGCATAAGTCGAGAACTTATACCCGCGGCGATATTCGAACTTATCGACGGCCTTCATCAGTCCGATGTTACCTTCCTGAATCAGGTCGAGGAATTGCAGTCCGCGATTGGTGTACTTTTTCGCAATCGACACTACGAGTCGCAGGTTGGCCTCGATCAGCTCGCGCTTCGCCTGCTCGGCATCCATGTCGCCCTGGATGATCTCGCGCTGTGTGCGCTTGAGTTCCTGGAACAACAGTCCGGCATCGACTTCGAGCTTTTCGAGTTCACCGCGAACCGCACGCGCCTGCTTCTTGTATTCCTTGCGCTGCTCTTCGCTGCGTGTCTGCTCGGCTCGCTTCTCCAGGTTCTGGATCTGCCGGTCGAGCGAACGCATGCCGTCGACCGTGCGATTCACGCGCTCGATCAGACGTTTCCGTTCGTTGTTGGTAAAGCCCAGGTCGCGCACCGCGAGCGAAGTTCGCACGATGGCGCGGGCCAGGTTGAAGCGATAACGGCGATGGTCGCGCGGCCGCTTCTTGGCGTTTACATCGGCATACTTCTCATGCAGCGGCCCGACTTTTTTATATGTCTTGTCGAGCACCGCAATCTTGTCGAGAAAACCCTTCAGCCGCTTTTCGACAATCTCTTCGGTGATTTCCTCTTCGTCGAAGGTGACCAGCTCTTTAATCGAGCGGACGCCTTTTTCGAGGTCCTCGCCCAGGGCGAGGAGTTCACGAATCACGATGGGAGAGCGCGAAAGCGCCTTCAATACGCGGTTTTGCCCACGCTCGATGCGCTTGGCGATTTCGACTTCGCCTTCGCGCGTGAGCAGCGGCACGGTTCCCATCTCGCGCAGATACATGCGGACGGGATCATTGGTTTTTTCCAGAGCACCGGGGGTTAGGTCGAGTTCGACGTCCTCCGATGCCTCATCAACTTCCTCGAATTTTTTTTCCAGATCGGTCGAAGGCATCTTGCTGCCCTCGAGTACATCGATTCCTTGCGTTCCGATCGTGGTTAGCAGATCTTCCAGGTCTTCAGGAGAGTGCACATCGTGCGGGATAAGGTCGTTGACCTGATCATAGGTCAGATATCCCTTCTCTTTGCCTGCGTCGATCAGCTTTTTTATGTCTTCGAACTTGTCGTCAAGTGCCAAAACAGATTATCCTCAGGACGCTCGCCGAACGGCGAACGAACTTTTTCAGCGGTGGGATTGTGACGGAGTTCTGCGCACACGGCGCGCAAACCTTAAAAGTATAGCACGCTGCGCCTGCCCTCCGCCCGTATCCCTTTCCCCGCTATATCTTTAGATGTCAGCCGACCCGGTTTCGTTCCAATCCTTGCGCACGGCCCAAAGCGGCCATTTAAGACGCCTTGCTCCCCGCCTCCCCCAGCCCAGGATCCATCAAAGCCCGCTTCAGCCGCACTTTCTCCTGCAGGAGCGATTGCCGCTCCTCCAGAGGCATAGCCCCCGGCCGCTGCAATGTCACCTGCACTTGCTCGAGTCGCCGTCGCAGATAGATTCTGCGCAAAGCCCGCACTGCGCCTTCTACAGTTTCGGGCGTCAACTCCTCCTCCTCGTGCATCAGGGTCGAGGCCAGCAACCGCCGGTCCTCTTCCGTCCGGGGCAAGGTCATAACGTCCGCCGTCTCGGCCGCAGCTGCGAGCAACGCCTCCACGAGCGACTGCGACGCCAACCCTTCATACAGATGTTCCGATTGCAGCGCATATTGCGCCTGCCGCGTCGGATCGAACTCTTCGTCCGTGCCGTCGCGAGCCGAAACCCGTGAATCACCCGGCTGCATCTGTCGAGCTGATGCCAGCGCGCGAATAAGTACGCGCTCCGCTCCAGTAATCTGCGCCTCCGAAGGTGCCTTCACCGCGGCTGCGGACCGGTTCGTCGCCGTATGTTTAAGCTCCTGCCGCAGCACCGCGGAATCGATTCCCAGCTTCTGCGAAATCTCCGCCGCCAGTTCGTCGCGCACAATCCGGCTGGGTACCCGCTGAATGTGCGGCAGAAGATGATTGACCGCCTTGACCTTGCTCTCCGGGCTGCGCGCCCCAAACTGCGCCCGCGCCCGGTCAATCAGATAGTCAAAGTATTTCTGCGAATTCTTCAGCGCCGCGCCATAAGTGTCTTTTCCTTTACGGCGAATAAAAAGATCGGGGTCGAATCCCGTCTCAAGCGACAGCACGCGAATATTGAATTCCTCTTCCACCAGCAATCCAAGAGTGCGCTCGGTGGCGCGTGCTCCGGCTGTATCGGGGTCGAAGTTCACAATGATGTTCTTCGAAAAACGCCCCAGCAGCTTCGTTTGCAGCTCGGTAAACGCCGTCCCAGAGCTGGCAACCACATTGTGAAAACCGGCAGCGTAGACAGAAATGCAATCCATCTGTCCTTCAACCAGAATCGTGTAGTCGAGCTTGCGAATCGCTTCCCGGGCATTGTCGAGATTGAACAGCACGCGCGACTTCGAATAGATCTTCGTCTCAGGCGAGTTCAAATACTTCGGGCCAGCCTTCTCATCCGCCGCGAGCGTGCGCCCAGTGAAGGCAATAACTTTCCCCTGATCGTTGGCGATCGGAAACATGACACGATTGCGGAATTTGGAATAAATGGCGAGGGAACCGGCCTTGAGTTCTCGGCCCTCGACAGCTTCCACCTCAGGTTTGTCATCCTGAGCGGAGCGAAGGATCTGCTTTTCCTGAGAGCTGACGGCTGAGAGCTGAGAGCTGACAGCCTGCCCGCCTTCCTTCCACGAAAACAACCCGCTCTCCCGCAGCAACTCCTCGTCGAACTCCCGCCGCAGCGCGTCCCGCAACTGAAAGCCCGAGTCCGGCGCGTAGCCAATCCGGAAGCGCGCAATCGTCTCGTCGTCAAGCCCGCGTCCCTTGAGATATTCACGCGCCCGCGCTCCCTCAGGCCGCCGCAGACATTCCCGGAAGAAAGCCGTCGCCCGCTCATGCACATCGAGCAGCGCCATGCGCAGCTGCGCGTCTTTCGCCTCGCCTGGACTCGAAAACGCCACCTTCGGCATCGGCACGCCCAGCTTCTGCGCAATCAGCCGCACCGCTTCAGGAAATGAAATGTTCTCGGCCTTCTGCACAAAGCTGAACACGTCTCCCGAAGCTCCGCAGCCAAAGCAGTGGTAGAACTGCCGCGTAGCGTGTACCGAAAACGAAGGCGTCTTCTCGCTATGAAACGGACAAAGCCCTGAAAAATTCTGCGCGCCAGCCTTCCGCAGCTTCACGTAATCGCCCACAATGCGGACGATGTCCGCCTGCTGCTTCAACGTCTCTTTGAAGTTGTCGGATGAGGTCATGGGCGCAGAACGAACCGAGACTATTATCGGCCTTCGAGTGCGCGCCTTGAAGCTGAAAGGTTAACCGCAGCGAGCAAGATCGCCGGAAGCTGTGGGAAAGGTGTGGAATATCGGCGATTTCCCCCAATGCTTGAGGAAAACAGCCGCCTCGAAGCTATACTCGCAACTCCACCAGCGTAGCCCCCCCGCCGCCCTCATTCTGAGGCGCCTCAGCCACCGTCTCCACATGCGGATGCTTCTTCAAATATTCCCGCAGCGCTTTCCGCAAAATCCCCATGCCGCTTCCGTGCACAATCCGCACGCGCGGCATGCCGGCAAGAAATGCGCGGTCGACGAATTTTTCGACCTCGCTGGTAGCCTCATCGACGGTTCGTCCAATCACATTGATCTCGCTCGCCATGGCTCCGCTTCCCGGCTCGCTCTGCAGAGAAACCTTGATCCCGCGGGCTCGCGCCGCGTCGACCGGCGATTCGCCTGCGCGTGTCAATACCTCAGCAATATCCTCGCGCCCGATGCGCATTTTCATCGACCCAATCTCGACGTCGAAGTGATTGTCGCCAACTTTCTTCTTGACGACAGCCGCCCGGCCCATCGACTTCAACTTGACCGTGTCTCCCTCGGATACATGCTTAACCATCGCAGGCTGCGCATGCGGATCGCCCCGATCGGCGCCAGTCGCGTGAGCCACCACCGCCGAGTCAAACTGCTCGCGAAATTCCCGCCGCAACTTGGCGATCCGCCGCTCCGCCTCTTTCGACACCTTCTGCGCCGCCGCCCGATCCTGCACGGCTGTGACTGCCTCGCGCGCGTGATACTCGAAGTCGCGGAAAATTGTCTCCAGCTTTTTCTCCATCTCGCGAACCTTGGCCTGCTGCTCTTTGCGGCCTTCGTTCGCCAGCTGCGACTTTTCTCGTTCCAGTTCCTGCTCGCGCGTCCTGATCCGCGCACGCTCTTCGTCAAGCGTCCGCAGATCGGAATGCAACCGATCGAGGAAGCGCGAAATGTCCTGCGTCTGCGAGCCGATCTTTCCCTGCGCCGACGCGATGATGGCCGGGTTCAGCCCCAGCCGCCGCGCAATGTTGATGCCGGCCGACGCGCCGGGCACTCCAATCTTCAATTCGTATGTCGGTTGCAGCGTCGCCTCGTCAAAGCCCACCGACGCATTGACCACTCCTGTCGTATTTGCGCCATAAACTTTCAGTGAAGTATGGTGCGTGGAAATTACCGTCATGCAGCCGATCTTCCGGAAGTGCTCGGAAATCGCCACCGCCAAAGCAGCGCCTTCTTCGGGATCGGTCGCCGAACCAAGCTCGTCGAGCAGCACCAGTGAATTCGCGGTCGCCGTCCGCGAGATGAAATCGATGTTGGTAACGTGGGCCGAGAAGGTCGAAAGATTCTGTTCGATCGACTGGTAGTCGCCGATGTCGGCCAGAATTGCGTCGAAGACCGGCATATCCGCGCGATCCGCCGGAACCGGGATTCCCGACTGCGCCATCAGCGCTAGCAGGCCAAGCGTTTTCAGAGTGACCGTTTTGCCGCCGGTATTTGGCCCGGTGATCACCAACTGCCGCCGCTCGCCTTCGAGCTCTATGCTGATGGGAACGACGGACCCTTTCTTTGCCTTGAGGTTTCGCTCCAGCAAGGGATGCCTTGCCCGATGAAGAATCAACGTAGAGACGGGGCCTGCCCCGTCTCCCGCCGTCAGCTTCACCGCCACGCAGTTGTAATCCTCCGCAAAACGCGCCTTGGCGAATTGCAGCTCGAGCTCCGCGAGCACATCCGCCGCCGCCAGAATCGCGCCCGCGTTCTCGCCAATCTGCCGCGTCATCTCAATCAGGATGCGATGGATCTCGACCAGTTCTTCGTCCAGCAGCCGCACCAGTTCATTGTTCTGTTCAATCGTCTCCAGCGGCTCGACAAAAACCGTCTGTCCACTCGAGCTAGCGCCATGCACAACTCCCGGCACTCGCCGTTTCTGCTCAATCTTCACCGGAATCACAAAGCGCTCGCCGCGGATCGTGACTAGCTCATCCTGTACCGTTCCGCCCTCGGCCAGCTTGCGCAAGTGCCCGCGCAGCGACTCCTGAATCTGCCGCTTCTGTTTCTCGATCTCCCGGCGAATGCGGCCAAGCTCCGGCGAGGCGCGGTCGTCGAGCGTGCCGTCAGGCAGAATTTTGTTGCGGAAGGCGCGCAGGAAGTTCGAAAAGTCCGCAATCCCCGCTGACAGCGCGTTCACCGCTGTCCACTCCGAGCGCATCGCCGTCGGAGGCTGTCGAACAATCTCGCGCCATTCCGAGGCGCGATCCGCGGTCAGAACGATGTCACGAATGTCCGTGGTTTCAAGCGCCGCGCCGGTGATGCGCGACTTTTCGAGCACCTGGTCAACTTCCGGCAGCCCCGCAAATTCAAAGCGCCCGCCGACCCGCCGGTACTCGCGAATCTCCGCGGTCAGCATCTGCTGATTTTCAATCCACGCGCGATCGAGCGATGCCCGCAAGTCCGCGATGCGGCCACGCCCGAGCGGCGAAGACGCATAACCAAGAAGCATCTCGCGCAAGGTCTCGAATTCGAGCAGCCGCGAACTGCTATCGGCTATGGGATCTGGAACGAAGGGCATGCTCTCTGATGTTACAACGGGTGGCGTGGACTCGCCGTAGGAGACCCTCAAGTCCTCGGGGGCGAAGTTCGCGCGTGAATGCAAAACGCCGCGCTCGAACTACGACTCTCTACTCGAACATTTCGTTACTGGAAGAACCAGGCCAGCGTCGGGTCGCTGTTGCCGCTCTCGCCTCCCGCTGGAATAAACAGCAACGAGGTCGAGTTGACGATGTAGATGATTCCCACCTCGTTGCCGCCCTCGGAAACAACGGTCCGGCCGTCGTTCGAAACAGCGTAGGTAGAGGAGATCGCGTTGTATTGTCCTGTCCCTCCGCCGCTGTCGTTCAGCGACGCGCCCGCCAGGCTGCCCGCGGCGTTGCCAGTCACCGAATTCACCTCGGAGCCGGCACTAACATCTTCAGGGAGGTCGCTTCCGCCGGAGTACGTGCCGCTCAGCGAGGCGTTCGTGAAGCTACTGCCGGTTTGCCCATAGAACTGCCCAAAGGTGACGCCGTTGTCGGTTCCCACTGCGAAGCCCTCGTTCTGTCCAATCAAGTAGAGAACCGGTGCGTGCTTGCCTCCGGTTAGCGAGACCCGTCCGTTGGAGCTGACACTATAACTGCCCGATCCGGTATCGGTTCCGGCCGTGCCGCCATCATTCTCGTCAAAGCTGATGCTGTACGAGCCGCTGCCGGTGGTCGTCAAGAGTCCTCCGATAACATCTCCGACCGGTGAACTGCCGCTGTTGTCGACCGATTGCGCCCCCAATATCGAAGTTCCCTCGAGCGACAGATTGGTAAACGTCCCGCCGCCAGCCTGCTCGAGGACGTCACCGGCAATAAGCGGATCACTGGTGGTGTCGGCTTCCATCATCAGCAGTTCGCTCGAATTGACGACGTAGAAGACGAAGTTCATCGTTCCCGCGGTGCCGAAGTCGATGGTCACGGTGCCTCGGCCAGTCGTGCTCGAAGAGACGGCAAAGTCGCTTGCCGTCAGCCCGACCTGCGAGTAAGTGGTGCCATCCGCGTCCGCGTCGGCATTGCCGCTCAGCGTGCCCGCGCCATTCGAGGTGAATTCTCCAGCCATGCCGAAGCGGGAGACCGTGGCCGGTCCGCCGCCATCCGCGCCGATCATGCCAAAGGCATAGTCGCCGCTGATCTGGTTCGTGGCGAATGCCGAGGTGGTCTGCTTGCGCAGCGGCCCGGATGCGACGAACGTCGAGTTATCGTAATAGATGATCCGGCCGCTGCTGTTGCTGCTGTTCAATGCGATCGCGAAAGTGTGGGAAGTCGTGCCGCCCACATTCTGTGTCAGCGTCACCAGTCCCGTATTGTTCGTCGTCATGCAATACTTGCCGCTCGTGATCGTACCGCTGGCTGGGTCATTGACTTGGTCGTTCGTGTCCAGGCTCCCGCTCGTGATGTTGCCGGCGCCATCGGCCACAAAGCTGCCGACCTCGGCCATCAGCGGCGCGGGCTGCTGATTGTTGTTGAAGCCTTCCAGTTGCATGGCCCAATTGCCCGTAAGCGCGCCGTCGTTGTTACACGTAATCACAAGAATACTGACCGCCTGGGTTGCCGTCTGCGATCCGGAGTCTGTCACCTTCAGCGTGAAGTTAGCCGTGCCGAGCACTGTCGGCTTTCCGGTAACGGCCCCGGTGCTCGCGTTCAGCGTGAGCCCCGACGGTAGGTTGCCCGTGGAAACGCTCCAGGTATAAGGCTGTTGTCCGCCGGTCGCAGAAAGCGTGGCAAAGTATTGGGTCGCCTCGCTGCCTTCGGGCAGACTGTTGGTATTGATTTGCAAAGGCGTACCTTGGTTGATCGTAATGCTCAGGTTCGCCGCCGTGGTCGCCGCCGGAGTTTCGGAGTCAACCACCTGTACCGTGAAGTTGAAGGTTCCAGTCGCGCTCGGCGTTCCTGTGATCTGGCCGGTGTTGCTGCCCAGGTTTAGGCCGTCCGGCAGGCTGCCCGAAGAGATGCTCCACGAATAGGGCGGTAGTCCGCCGCTCGCGGCAACGGTCGCACTATAAGACGAACCCTCGCTGCCACTCGGCAGCGTCGTCGTCGTGATGGCGAGCGCTCCATTGATGGTGATGCTCAGATTCGCGCTCACCGATTGATTCGGGCTGCTCGAATCCGTCACCTTGGCGGTGAAGTTGAATGTGCCCTGCGCAGTCGGTGTCCCGGAGATCTGGCCCGTGGCGAGCGTCAACGTCAAACCCGTCGGCAGGTTGCCGTTAGTGATGCTCCACGAGTACGGCTGAATTCCGCCGCCCGCCGTCAGCATAGCGCTGTATGCATAATTGAGTACGCCTGTTGGCAGGCTGCTCGTCGTAATCTGCAGTGGCATGCTGCTGATTGAAATGCTCAACGCGGCCGTCGCGGTATGCGCTGTTGGCGTTTCTGAATCGGTAACCTTGAGGGTGAAATTCGATGTGCCGGCCGTCGTTGGCGTGCCGGAAATCTGGCCAGCCGAAGCGTTGAGCGTCAATCCCGCCGGCAGGCTCCCTACGCTGATCGACCACGTGTAAGGTGTAATTCCACCTGTCGCCCCAAGAGTTGCAACGTAAGGCGTTCCGACCGTCCCTCCTGCCAGCGAACTCGTCGTCACGCTGAGCGCAGGCGCGGTGACGCTGATACTAAAATTGGCCGATGTCGAACTCGCCGTCGGAGTCTCGGAATCCGTAACGGTAATCGTAAAGCTCGACGTACCAGTGAAGGTTCCGCTCGGCGTTCCCGTGATAGCTCCCGAGTTTGCGTTCAGGCTCAATCCCGCAGGCAGGCTTCCCGAAGTCACCGCCCAGTGATAGCTCGGCACGCCGCCCGTTACTGCGACGGTCTGGTTATAAGCCGTACCCATGACGCCCGCTCCCAACGATACGGTCGTGATGGCGAGCGCTGGTGGCGGGTTGACGACGATCGAAAGCGATTGGGTCGCCGAAAGACCGGTCACGTCGACGACCTTAAAGGTCACTGCGCTGGTTCCCGGTCCGGTCGGCATCCCCGAGATTGTTACTGAACTCGTCGTACTCGATGCCATCGTGATCCCCGCCGGCATCGTGCCCGAGGACAGACTCCACGTGAACGGGCTGCTACCGCCGCTGGCGTTGATCGTTGCGGAATAGTTCGTGCCCGCCGTTGCCGTCTGCACCGACTGTGTCGCGATCGCCGGCACCGGATTTACAGTGATCTGCAGCGTGGCCGATTTTGAGGTGTCGCTGATCGAGGTCGCAATGACCATCGCCGTGACAGGAGTAGTTACCGAGGCTGGCGCGTTATAAGTCGCTCCTGTAGCCGACTGGTTACTCAGCATGCCGGCGCCGCTCACACTCCACGTAACGCCGGCATTCTTGCCATCATTCTGGACGCTCGCCGTGATGCTCACCGTCTGCGCCTGGTCGACCGATTTTGAAGCGTTCGGCGACAAACTAACAGCGATGGGAGCAGTCGACCCGCCGCAGGCGATCAGTGAAGTAGCGAGCACGGCGACAAAGAATGCGCCAACATAGCGGCCGGACGATTTCATGCGAGAACCCCTGCGGTAATGACTTACCACTTACTATTACGCGCAGGCGGGCGCGCCTTCTATCTATAACTCGTCGGACATATTACGGACGTCATGGGCCTATTGGACGTAGTTAGAAAAAGAAGATGTCCTTTGTGCTTTCGCCCGTTGTCGCCCTCAATAAAATTCTCTCCCCCGGTTTCGCATTACGCGGGGTACAAGTATCTTTGGACGAGCATGTAGTAACGGAACTCCTGCTGCAAAATCCAGCCGCGAACGAGACGAAGCGTTGCTGGATTGTGTAACCTAGGGGAGCGGTAAAAAGCATCTTGTAAATAACCTTTTAAAGAAGATTCCACCAAACATGATCCACATGTCGAAATTGCTTGTTATCTTGCTGGCCGCGTCTCTCCTTCCGGCAGCTTTCGCGCAGAACACAGTCGTGTGGAGCGCCGACGAAAAGCCTCTGGCCGACCAGATTCATGGCCTCAGAGCCCTCCCCGATGATGTGCGGGCCGAGACCACCAGGAATCTCGCCATCAAGATCCGGCAACTGCCCGCGACCGAAAACAAGGTGCGGCTTGCGATGTCACTCGCCAGCCACGCCACCGAAGGTGATTTCGGGCATGCCAACCTGCAAGAGGTCGCGACCACGCTGGCGCGAAGTTTGCAGGAGCATCCGCTTCCCTGGCCGGAACCCAAAGCTGCCGCCGGCGACGGCAAGCCAGCCTCCGCCGGCAGTTCCCAGCAATCCGTCGCACGCGAACCGGCAATGCCCTATATCGAACTCGCTTCCCTCGTGCGCTACGAGCACGTCGAGGCATCCCTCTCCGATGAGCAATATCGCGCCGCTATGGCTCATCTCGAGACCGTCGACCGCCGGCGCGAGCACGCCGATCTTTCCCTTAAAGATATAAACGGCAAAACGTGGACGCTTTCCGATCTTCGCGGCAAAGTCGTGCTCGTCAACTTCTGGGCCACCTGGTGTCCGCCCTGTCGCAAGGAAATGCCTGATCTCGAAACGCTCTACGAAAGATTGGGCCCACAGGGCCTGATAATTCTCGGAATCTCAGATGAAGCAGCATCCGAGGTCGAGCCCTTCATCCATGACCGAAAAGTCACGTTTCCAATCCTGCTCGATCCCGGCCGGAAGGTGAATGAGTCGTTCGTTGTCGAGGGCATCCCAAAAAGTTTCGTCTACGACCGCGAGGGCAAACTCGTGGCGCAGTCGATTGATATGCGCACCCAGAGACAGTTCCTGGAGATGCTCTCCAAGGCCGGGTTGCAATAGCAAACGGCTGGCCGGAATCGCCGGCGAATCCGCGAGTGGCTGAGTCTTCAGCCACTGGCGCGAAACCCGCTTTCTTGCTTTTTCCAAGCCTATCTACTAGATTTCAAGTTTCCCGGAATCTGCAACTCGCAGTGACTCGAAATCTGTCTGAGGAGTGGTGGGTATGAAGCGGAAATATTTTGTCCTTGCCATGGGCACATTGGTGGCGGTCGGTGCAGCGCTCAGTCTGCCGAGTTGCGGTCACGATCAGAAGCTCGAGAGCATTTCGATTTCCCCCGCGACGGTGACGTACCAGACCCCGCAGTCCGTGCCGGCTGTTCTCACGGCCTACGGAACCTATATTCATCCGCCGGCAACCAAGGACATCAGCGCCGAGGTGACGTGGGCAACCGATGCTCCGAGCATGCTGGTACTCACGCCCCTGACAGATGGTGAGCAGGTCGGACCAAATGGGGTATGCGGCATCGCCGATGTATCCGCGACCGCCCCTGAGGGCACGGGTGGATCGGGCAACATTGTCGTCGGCTATGCGACCATGACCATCGATGGAAGCCAACCCACTTGCCCCGGGGCCTCATCCACGGATGGTGAAGTGGTAGTTACGCCGGCAGGCACTGGAGTTGGAACCATCGTTAGTTCACCCACAGGCATTGCCTGTCCGGGAACGGCCTGCGGGATGCTCTTCTCTCCGGGCACCGTTACCCTGACTGCGACGGCGGGCGCCAACTCGACCTTCGGGGGCTGGCAGCAATGTCCCACTCCTAATTCAAGCGAGTGCACGCTGACCGTAGCCGCGGGCGCATTTGTCAATGTAATCGCGACCTTCACCGCGCAGTAAAAATGTAGAGAGATCGGCCTGAAGACGAGCTGAGAAGCCGATTCCGCATTAGGCTACTCGTCGCTTAGCAGCTTCCCGAGCGTCGGTTTGTGCTTCTCCGCCTTCGTGGTCTTAGCGGCCACGAGCTGCGATGGCTTCGGCGAACCAACCCGCTCGCGGGCCATTTCGCGCACCACTGTTGCCGCCGAAAACTTTTTCTTCTTGCGTTTTTTGGGCATTCGAAAGTCGCTGATTTAGCGTCGCAAATGCTCTCCCAAATTATCGCCGCAGCGTCGCGTCAGTGGCGAAACAAACAGAAATTCCAGCAGCATCCTCTCACATTCCCCAATCAAAAGTGCAATAATCAAAACTAGGGCTTTTGGATGCCGCGCGGCCAGCGAATGCGGGCGGAGGCCAGGAGCCAGGAGCTAACAGCTAAGAGCCAATTATGGATGAGCGCGATTTTTTCGACGAGCGTTCCGACAAGAAGCCGGCCAATCTGAATTGTCCGCACTGCCATCAGCCTGGGGAGTATGAAGTCCAGTGGCTGGTGCGCACCAAGAAAAAAAACCTTCCACCGCGCGCCGATGACCGCGACCGCGCCAAGTTCGCCAAGGCGCAATCCTATATGCTGCGCCGCGACGACATGATGGTCTGCAAAAATATCCGCTGCCGCAAGCGTTTCGAAATCACCGGCGTGCAAAGCGTCGCGTTTCTGGATTAGGAGCCCGATGGAATCCTGGCTGAGGATCGCGATCTTTGCGGTGATCCTGATATCGTTTTTGCGCCGGCTCTTGAAGATCAAAGGCCGTGCCGCCGTTCCAACTCCGCCGCCAAATGTCCCATCGGCGCAGGTTAATCTTCCTCCAACCGTGCAAAACGAATTTCCTTCAACAATAACTCCATCGATGACGCGCCCCCGGTTCGGCAGGAAGAACGACTTCCGCGATGTCCCTCCTCCGCCGGAGAATCCGAACCTCGGCTAGCCTGGTAAGGTTTGGACGAGCGCTTGATTGTCTCTACAGCCTTTGAAGCATTTATACTTGCTGGTTTGCTTCGCTGATATTTAGCAGCCAGCGGCAATGGGAGCCAAATAGTGAAGATATTGGTTTGCATGAAGCAGGTTCCGCAGAAGGATGCCCCGCTCAAGCTAAACGAAACGGGCACCTGGATTCGTGAAGACGTCTCGTACGAGGTGAACGAGCCGGACGCCTTCGCGCTCGAAGAGGCGCTGCGCCAGAAAGAAAAGCACTCCGGCGAAGTAGTCGTCATCACCGCCGGCCCGGCGCGGGCCCAGCAGGTACTGCGCGAAGCCCTCGCCAAGGGCGCCGACCGCGCCATTCATCTCGAAGACAACGCCTTCGTCGGTCTCGACGCCTACAACACCGCCCGCGCCATCGCCGCCGCCATCAAAGACGAGAAGTTCGACCTCATCTTCACCGGCCTGCAGTCCGACGACTACGGCTTCGCCCAAACCGGCGTCATCCTCGCCGAAATTTTAGGATGGCCGCACGCCACCATCATCATGCACATCGAAAAAAATGACGTCGGCATACGCGTCAAGCGCGAACTCGAAGCCGGTTTCTTCCAGTTCGTCGACATGCCCCTGCCGGCCGTCCTTACCATCCAGTCCGGCATCAACAAACTGCGCTACGCCACGCTCATCGGCATCAAACAGGCCAAAAATAAACCAATGCGCAAGTTGACGATGACGGATGTCCAATCCGACCTGAGCCAGAACCTGCAAAAAGTCGAGAAGCTCTATCTGCCGGTGAAGTCCAAGAA
>JBAWAI010000258.1:0-9145 GCA_049589215.1 Terriglobales bacterium
ACAACGTAGTCTGCCAATCCAAAGAGACAGCAGAATCCCATTCGCGAGGCCAGCATGCACAAGGTCAACATTGCCGAGAAGTTCTCCAAGATCACCGAATACTGGAAGCCTTACATTGGAGCCGAGCTCAACGGGCAGTACCTCAAGTTCGACAAGCTGAAAGGTGAGTTTGTCTTCCATCATCACGACAATGAAGACGAACTCTTCCTGGTGGTAAAGGGACGCTTTCGGATGGAGTTTCGAGATCACCATGAATGGATTGAAGAGGGCGAGTTCATCGTCGTGCCGCGAGGCGTGGAACATAAACCAGTGGCCGATGAAGAATGCTGGCTTCTGCTCTTCGAGCCTTCGTCGACGTTGAACACCGGCAACGTCAGCAACGAGCGGACACACCACGAACTAGAGCGGGTGTAAGGGGCGAAGCGCCGACGAGCGAAGGTGTGTACTCATCAGTAACTTAGTCCCCTCTATTGCGGTCTTTTGGAATCAGATGGTTAGCGGTAAAATCCGCCCAAGTCTTTGAAGAATAAAGACTTTACTTCATCCTTTGGAATCAGAGACTTAGCCTTGGAAGGTTGATTGGTCTTTGAAAAATAAGGACTTAGTGTAAGGTATTTATTCTTCAATAAGATGGCGACATATGACGAAGTCACTGATTGATTTGCTTGGCTGGGTGGGAGCGCTTGTGCTTCTGGGCGCTTATGCTTGCGTATCTTTTCAAAGGCTGCGGGCCGATGGTGGGCTTTACCAGCTCCTCAACGGAATAGGCAGCCTCTTACTGGTCGTCAACACGCTGTACTATCGCGCATTCCCATCGGCGTTCGTGAACCTGGTATGGATCTGCATTGCGGTCGCGGCCGGAATTAGGATGCGCGGCCGGGAGCGATGCGTGGGAGTCGATGGCTAATTCTCAACTGATTGATCTGAGCCACACGATCGAACACGGTCTCGTGACATATAAAGGACTGCCCGGTCCCATCATCTGCGACTACTTGAGCCGGGAGGCGTCGCGGAAGTACTATGTGCCCGGCACCGAATTCCACATCGGCAAGATCGAGATGGTAGCGAATACCGGCACCTACCTCGATTCGCCATTTCACCGCTATGCCGACGGGAAGGACCTTTCGCAACTCGCGTTGGCGAAGCTCGCCGACTTGCCCGGCATCAAGATTTCAAGCTGTGGCAAACAGGCCATTGATGCTTCGATATTCCCAAGCGCCAAAGAGCTCGCGGGAAAAGCCGTTCTCGTTGAGACCGGATGGTCGCGCCACTGGAACACGGCCGAGTATTACGAGGGGCATCCGTTTCTGACCGAAGATGCGGCCGAACTTCTCGCTGATGCGCGGGTGGCGCTGGTCGGGATCGACTCGCACAACATCGACGACGTGCAGGGCCCGCGGCGGCCGGTGCACTCCACGCTGCTGGCGCGGGAGATTCCGATCGTGGAGCACATGACAAACCTGGCGCAGTTGCCCGAGCGAGATTTCCGTTTCTTTGCGGTGCCGGTAAAGGTCAAGGGATTCGGCACTTTTCCTGTGCGTGCATTTGCCCGCGTCTAAGAACGGCAGATGACCCTGGGCGGCGCCAGCTGCGACTTTTGTGCACCGACGTACATCTATTTTTCAGTTATTCTTCAGCCATGCAACTTACCGTCTATTCCGCGCCCTGGTGTCCCGACTGCCGCGAGGCCAAGCGTTTCCTCGACCGGTACAAGATCCCTTACACCGATATCAATGTCGAGACGACCCCCGGAGCGATCGACGAAGTGGTGAAGCACGCGGGCAAGCAGGCCATTCCGCAATTCGTAATCGATGGCGAATGGGTGCAGCCCTATGTGCCCGGAGAAGGGTTTCTCTACGAGGAAATGGCAAAGCGGCTGGGCGTCAGCGAGCCGGTGTAGGTGGGCCGCGCAGGCTCCGGATGTTCCCGATTGTCACAAGTCCCATGTCTAAGTCCTGGGTCGATCCGGGTTCGGGGCTAAGTCTTATGGTTGTCAAACAGCCGCCAGCGTCTGCAATCTCTTGCAGCACTCATTAGTTCATGCTTCGGCGGCAGCCGGCCCTTACCCAGACAAACGCTTGTGAATTAAGGTACATTTGTAAGCTGGCGGCGCGAAAAAGACTGGCCCTTCGACTGCGCCGATGTGTTACCTCCAAACGGCCCGGCGGATGCCGCCTGAGAGTGGGCAACCAGTTGAGGCCCGGCGGATTCAGACAAAAGACCTTCATAAAAAAGACCGCAATCATGATGAAAAAACTACTATTTTCGGCGGCTCTGTTGAGCATAACGCTGTTGGGCGGGTGCGCAAAAGGCGGCGACGGACCTTGCGCCGTGAACTGCCCTGGCATTGAGATTGACCCCCCAATTGAGAGTGTGGGCTTGAATGTCTCAGTTCCGTTGACTCTGACTTTTGTCAATGCGACCACTTCGGCGGTGACTTGGGCCATTCAACCGTCATCTTGCGGCAGCGCATGCGGAACACTGACAAATGTGACGGGCAGCACCGCTACGTATCTCGGGCCAGCTACGGTTCCGTCGAGTCCGGCTACTTTCACAATTACGGCCACCTCGCAGACCGATGGTGGTCTGACGGGAACGACCCAAGATCTCACCATCATCCCCGTGACCGCCCAGGTTGCGCCCCTCACGCCGAATGTGCAGGTGGGCCTTACCGAGCAGTACACGGCGGTGGCGCTGCCTGAGCAGGCTCCGCAGACTTTTACCTGGAGCTGTATGGTTAACGGGGTCCAGTGCGCGAACTTTTCGCCGGCTCCGAACAATGCGGGCGTGGCCACTTACACTCCCACCGCGGGTGAGGAGTGCAGCTCCAGTGGTTGCGTTACGATCTCGGCGACGGCGAACGTCGATCCGACGGGCTGCACGATCAATCCCAAGATTCTTTGCGCACCGTCGCAGACGACGGTGGTGAGTTCGCGCGTGCCGACTGGACAGTACTCGTTTCAGTTCTCCGGCTACGACTCGAACGGCAAGGCGATCGCGGTGGCGGGAACGTTTGCGGTCGATTCGGGCGGCTCGATCTCGGGCTATGAAGACGAGTGGACGGCGGGCGGATTGGCGAAACGCGCGTTCTCCGGCGGGTCGTACTCGCCTATCGCGGGCAGCAATCCAAATTCGAACAACGCGGGCACGCTGGCGCTGAACACGGGAGCTTTTCCAAGCTCATACCAGGTTGTGCTCGACGCCGCGGGCGACATTCAGATGATTGCCGCCAGCGGGGGAGAAAGCGGCTCAGGGATTGCCGAGCCTGCGGCCACGAATAAGTTCAACAAGGGAGCAGGAAATCCGGCGACGTTTGCGTTCGGCTTTGCGGGCGTCGATGCGAGCAACAATCGCGTGGGCTATGCGGGCCTGCTACCGACCGACGGCGTTTCCAAAGTGACTGGTGGTTTGATCGACGCTAACGACAATGGCAATGCCACGAACGGCATTTGCAGCGTCAGTGCGGCTCCATGCGCCGTTACCGGCAGCTATAGTCCGGACGGCACGGTCACTAACTTGTGGCACCTCACTTTGACTGCGCCGATCGCCATGACATTTGATTTCTTCGTGGCCAATGGAAACGAATCGAGTCCCAACAATCCTTTGTATCTGTATGCCATCTCCACCGACAACAACCCGGCGGTGGTGGGAACGATGGTGCTGCAAAACTCAAAAATAACCAGCTATGACAATGGCGCCTTGACGGGCGGAGCCATCTCGGCTGTGACCGGGGCGGATGGAAATGTGGCGATTGTCCTGGGCGATTTGGACGGCTCGGGAGACTTCACGGGCACGTTCGCTGAGAACAATAACGGTGCGGTTGTTTTGTTGCCGCCGATCGACCCTTGCCCTAACACTGCCATGCCTGACGAGGTGTGCGGCTTCGCCAATACTTACGCGGCCACGAATAACAACACGGGACGTTATACCTTGACGATGCTGGGCAATCCGAATGCGAGCACGGCCGTCAAGCCGCTTGACTTCGTTTTATACGCCAGCGGAGCGGGCCGCGGATTTTTGCTCGATCAGTCCAGCACCGCAGTATTTACGGGAACGATGAGCTCGCAAGTGCCGCCCAAGCAAAACCTGGGCAACTTCGCCGCCGGTTCGGCGCCGGGTACGTATGCGGTAGCGACCTACAGCAGCAGCGCTCCCAGCGACGGGGCGTGTTCATCGTCGGTTTCATTGCTGACCGCGTGCTCGGTGACGATGAACCTCTTGCTGACGGAGCCAAGCACAAGCGTTTACGATGTAACCGGCACGGAGAATCCCAGCACGGCGTTTAGCGCGATCTACGCGTTGGGCAGTGGAGGTTCCGGAACCTTCGGACCGCTCACCGGGGCGACGACGCCGAACTATTGGATGTTTGCGGTCACTGAAACGAGTTTCTTCCTGATTGACGTGGACACGGTCAGCGGTGGACCGCTTGTCGTCAGTCCGATTTTGTTCATGACGCAGTAAGAGGCGCAGCGAATCGTTTTGCGAGCGCGGCGTGGGCTATTGGCCGCGGATGACCGTCTTCGACGTCGCCAGATTGTCGAAGTGGTCATAGGCGCGGACGACTACCACGTGATCGCTTGAACTCGCCGCAGCGACGGCAGGCGGCGGCGCTTGCGGCTCCGGAACTGCCACGCGAAAGTCGTAGTCTTCCGTCTTCGAATCCGACAACTGCCCCACCGGTTCGACGAATTGCCAGTCGCTTCCGTCGAGCGAATACTCGGCGCGCTTGATATTTGAAAACGAATCGCGGGCGCGGAAGCGCACATGAATCTGCTTGCCATCGAGGGCGGCATTCAGGTCTTCGATGACGGGCGCGGTGTTGTCCACTTCGAAGCGCGGCGACACCTTCTGCGCAAAAAGGGATTCTCCCGGCGAGTGCGAAGGCGCGTCGCTGGCGACGATCATCACCGTGTAGCCGCCATCGGGCAGAAGGTTCGAATCGAACGAGTAGAAACGGTCAGTGACGCCGTCTTTCAGCAGCAGCCAGCGGGTTTCGCCGTCGCCGCGGTAGTAAATGGAGAAGACGAGTTGATCGTCGTTGTCGTCATGCGCCGACCAGTGGACAGCGATCGAATCGCGGTCACGCACCGGTTGCGGCGGCGGCAGGTCAATCCGAGGAGAGGTTGAAGCCGACAGCTCGGTGCCCATCATGTGCGCGACCGCGGGATAACGGAACCCAGGCTGGACGCCGATGTCGTCGATTTCGGGGGCGACGTTTTTCGGCAAATAATAGACGAGAACGCTGTCGACACGCGGCGCTGCGCTGCCCGCATGCAGCACCGACTTCCATTGCACGAAGCGCGCCGAAGGAATTTTCATCTCGGCGGTCGCGGCTACGGGAGTCCACGGGCTCCAGTTGCGGTCGGGGTTGTCGACGTTGCCGCTGCGCGCGAGGAGCTCGACATTACCGGAGCTACGCAGGGTTGCGCGTCCCCAGCGGGAGAAAACGTGAGCGTCAAAGACGTCACTCTCGTAAGAGCCTTCGGATTCGGGCGCGGGGCCAAGCAGAAAAATTTTGCCGAGGTTGCTGCTTGAAGCGTAGAGGCCACCGCCGGGCGCGGCTGCGAAAGAGGTGATCTGGCTGGCGCTGGCGCGGACGAGATCGGTGAAGTCGCCAACGCCATTGATGGCAAAAATGTGTCCGCGATTGCCGGTGCCGGCGAGGAGGCGTCCGCGGTGGTCGAAGCCGAGAGCGTAGACCAAATCTTCGTGCGAGGTCCACAGTTGTTGGGGCGCGCCGTCAGGGGCGATGCGATAAATCTCCGATCCGCCGGTGGCTCCCCTGCCGGGCGATGGAAAAGCGGGCAGTGGGGAACTGGCTATGCCGCCGAGAGTGATGGTCGCGCCGCCGGGAGGCCCGGTTTGCAGTGGAGTCGCGCCCGGAATGCTTAATGTGTCGGAGGCCCCGGGACGTTTTTCTCCGGCTCCGGCGGCGTAGATGTTTCCATCGGCGTCAATGGCGAGCGCGGTGATTTCTTTTTTGGGCGCGCTGTAAAGAACAAACGCTGCGCCGCTGGGCGCAATGCGATATACCAGGCCGCTGCCGTCGGAGCCGGCAATCAAATTTCCCTTGGGATCGAGCGCGAGCACGCGGATGTGAACTTCGTCGCTCTTGAAGAAGAGGGAATGTTTGCCATCGGCGGTGACTTTGAAAATTTCGCCGCGATCGCCGGTGGCAACGTACAGGTTGCCAGCGTTATCGAGTGCGAGGTCCCAGATATATTTTGCGCCCGGATCGAAATAGACGGAGGCGCTCCAGGAGCCGGTTGATGTGTTCGCTTGATTCGCGGCGCCGGACGCTTTTGAAGTTGCAGCTTTGGTGGTTGCGAGGCGGTAGACCTTGCCATCCGGGGCTGTCGCCGCATAGACGACGCCGTTTTTTGCAGCCACCAGCGACTGCACCTCGAGTTCCTGCGGCTCGAAGATAGTGGTCGACTTCCCATCGGGCGTGATGCGGTAGACGCGCGCGGGAGAGCCGGCGGCGGCATAGATGATGCCGGCGGCATCGGAAGCGATCGACCAGATGTAAGTCGAAGGAGTGGTCGCGATCGGCTTGAATGCGGGAGCGAGCTCGAGCCCGCCTTCGCTGCGGAAGGCGATCCCGTTGGCTGTGCCTTTGATCAGGTCATCGAATTTTGATTGTTCCCAGGTGCGGGTGCCCTCGGCGAGGGCGGGCGCGGAAAACGCCAGGATGGAGAGAGTAAGTGCGGAAACCAGAACAAGCGTATTACGTGCCAAAATTCTACCTCGGTGATAGGCGCTGAATTGTTCCTTAATGAAAATATACTGAATTGCGATCACGAGCGCAGCGAGGGATCTGCATTTTGCCGCGCGCTGAACTGCGGATCCTCGCTCCGCTCGGAATGACAATTCTAGAAGTGATTCCAGGGCAGTCAGGAATCGCGGATGAAAAAGGCCGCTTACTTGATGTTGATCGTCAGCATCTGCGCGCCGGAGACGACGTAATCGAGCGGCTCGGTTGAAGCTTCACTCACTGACGATTCGCCGAGCACGACCATGTCCTGCGTGCCGCGCATGTTCTCCATCACGTTCATGACGGAGAGCGGCAGCGTAGGCATGACCTTGTCGGCGACCATGGCCTCAGGGTCGGAATCGAACAGCGACACGTATACGCGGTCGTCGGAGCGTTCTGTATTCAACAGAGCGATGGTTGGCCCGAGGCCCATGCCGCGCGTCATCATCGGTACGGCGCGGTGCACGCGGTCGAGTGTATCGCCGTCGCTCACCAGGATGCGCAGCGGGCCCTTCGACGCCGTTGTCGGAATGCGAATCGGAATCTGGCATACCTGGCGCTCGCCGCGATACGGACGAATTACTGTTTCAACCGTGATCTGGTCGCCGGGCCGCGCTTCGGTTACGTCCGTGCGCGAAGTTTCGAGGCGCGCTGAGCGCCGGTCGCGCACCATATCGAAATCCAGCTTCACGCCCACGACGTCGGGCTCGTCATAAGGATTGCTGTAGATGCGCCCAAAGCGGTCGCCAATGCTGGCTGCAGCCAGAGCGGCCGCCGGCTGCCCGCTATCGAGCGGCGCAAACATATTGCGCATGGTCACGTCGGGATAGCCCTTCACGCTAAGCACGCCGTTCATGCGATAGGTGATGTCGTCACCGTAATCGTTGATGGCGTGCAGCGCGTTGAAGACCGTCGCCATCATGGCAAGCGGGCTGAGTTTCGCGTTGTTGAGGACTTCGTAATGGAACTCTTTGATCGCGGTTCCGTTGTGAAGTGAGACGGTCACCGGGATCATCTTCGGCTCGTGTCCCATTTCGCCGAGAATGCCGGCCTGGCGGTCCTGCACAAATGCGCCCACGGTTTCGGTGGTGTTGACGATCTTGAAAGCATTCATCGGCGACGCGAGTGTGGCCACCACGTTGGCTTTGGTCATCGGCAGGTCGACCTGGCCAAACTGCATCAGCGGATGTCCGCAGGCGAGCAAGTGTTTGGCGTCGACATAGGTGACGGTGCAGGTTGCGGCGATGTCCATATCACCGCGCACCAGAATGGCGCTCACTGCCGATCCCGGCTCAATCGGCTCCGGCTGTTTCTCAGTGCTCGCCGAACCGGTGCCCATCACCGGCGTGATTCCGGCGGCGGCGAATTGGTCGGCATAGCGCTGGAGGGTTGCGCCCGAAAAGCCGGTGAACACGAATGGAGCCTCGATAGGCTTGAGGTAGCTTTCATAGCCCGCGTTTGGCAGCGAAGTGCTGACGCTTGGGCTTGCGGTCTCGGTCTTGCTCTGCGCGGTCGCGCCGCTCGCGTGCACGGGGGTTTCGATCGGGCGGTTATCGAGCGCATTGATCTCAAACATCTCTTCAATGGGCGTGACGCCTGCGATCGGCTCTTTTGAAAATTCGCCGATGCGGAAGGCGAGCGCGCCCGCCAGCTTGCCATCCAGATACACGGGGCTTCCGCTCATGCCGGCCACTACGCCGGTGTACTCGGGCTTGGTGCCATGCAAGCGCACCAGGATGATGTCTCCCTTGGGACCGTTCGCGTTGCGCAGGACTCCGAGAACTTCCACGTCCATGGACTCGGGCTTGACGCCCTGAAACACGGTCAGGGCTGTGCCCTTCATGCCGGCGCGAATCTGGTCGAGCGCGATGATGTTGGGCTTGACCGGCTTATCGTTGGTCAGATTGCCGGCCAGTTTGTCGTTTATTTTGTTTTGGGCAATCGCAGGCAGGGCGGACGCAAAAATCAAAAACGCGGCGAGAGGCGCCGTAATTCGCATGAATATCCCCGGAGGTCAAGAACGACCACTTACACAACCATTACTGGGTTAGACTCCGCCGGTTGTAAAAATGGTTTTGCAGGAGAGTGGCGATTTTTGTCGCCGCAAAATATCCCAACCGCAGAGCTGTTGCATCTATACTAACACAGGTATTTTTGAGGAATCCCCATGATTTTTTCCGGTTTTGGCGGGCAGAACTGTGCGCGCTGGGCGTGGCGCGCACCCCAGTCA
Organism: Terriglobales bacterium; assembly: GCA_049589215.1. Lineage (GTDB taxonomy): Bacteria > Acidobacteriota > Terriglobia > Terriglobales > Acidobacteriaceae > Acidiflorens. Next base: position 8,985 of record JBAWAI010000258.1, read on the forward strand.
TTGTTGACGTTTCTCATCTGCTGTCTGTTATTTGCGGGCCTGTCGGCGAGCGCGCAGGATACTTCGCAACAGCCCCCGCCCCAGCAACCTCCCGCCAATCCTAATCAACAAGAGGCGCCGCCCGCGGCGGGTGGGCCGGATAACGACGTAGGCCCCTACGT
>JBAWAI010000259.1:0-2822 GCA_049589215.1 Terriglobales bacterium
ATCTTGGACAGTGAACGAGGGGCCGCCTGCTACTGGCTGGGGATACTCGACGCACAAGCTTACTTCCAAGGTCGTAACCTATTCCTTCGCCGCTTGGATGTTCGTTCCCTATCGCCGCGTTTCTATCATTTAGCTTGCGCGGAAGTCTTCTCCGCTCCTCTGTAACGCTGACCTAGTGAAAAGGGTTTTATCGCTGGTAAACGATTGAAACCACGCTAGCAAGAGTAGTATTCGTACTCGCCTGAAAACATAAACTGAAGGATTGCAGCGTACAGGTAGCAACCAAAAGCAACGTAATGTCCACGAAAAACCATGGGGGCGGTGTGAAGCCTCGCGAAGCCCGCCGCAAAAGGACGCCCCCTGCCCCTCCTAGACACCTTCTAGGGACTGAGATCGACATCACTTTGAGTCACCTCACCTCGCAGTAACTTTCTCTGACAGACCCGTGTCCCTTTTCCTCCTTTGATTCCGCTTTACCAAATGAGCAGCAACCCAAATGGCCCGAGTGTTCTGAGCGCCTGTGACTCATGTTGCTGGACGACGACGGGCACACTTCAAGTGCTGTGCTAGCGGAGAAGATATGTCACTGTTTCAGGTTTCGAGTATCGGTGTTTTAGTGTTGAGTTCCGTTATTGCATTGACGACGTCGTCAGCGTCCCAAACGGCCGCGTCGGAACCACAGGCTGCGGCTGCGAAACCACCGACCGCAATAGAGCCGAAGATTACGTCGGTAGTCGTGTTCCCTCAAGCAGCGGCCAACAACATGTCGCAAGGCGCGACAACGCAGGATTTCGTTCTTGAGATCACGGGTTCGGGTTTCGCCAGCATCACGGATATGGGCAGCGTGCACATAGCCGTGCTCCCAGCGACGGGTGTCACTCCAAACCCAATCCCTGCGTTATCGCGCTCCTTGGACAACTCGAAAATACTCGCCCAATTCACAGCGCCTTCGAACTACACGCTGCAAGAAGTGGCCTTATCGGCCGGTTCTAGTTTCGTTACGTTCGAAACCGGCACGCTTGCTTGCGATTTCAAATCACGGGCGACACTTACTCCTCAGATTGTTCCGAAGAGCCAAGCCGGAAATAAGTATGGAAATGGCGTAGCCAAAAACTTCTACGCAATTCAGGTCTCCATCGTCAACGAGTGCCCGATGGCGATCGTAGTTCCATTGGGAGGTATAAGCGTCGTCACGGACTACCAAGCAGCGCAGCAGGACGCAAAAGAAGCCGCGAAAAAAACCGCGCAGCAAAACTCACAACCCGTGCAGCAAGCCGCGCAGCCCCAGGACGACGCCTGCACGGAAGAGGGATCTCTCGTTGCTTTTTCTCTCGATCACGTTACTAGCATTTTCTCCGCTGATCGCAAACTGACGGGTCGAAGGGCCATTTACTTCAATACGGTTCAGGCTCTCGCAACGCTCGGGAGCGCAATCGAGCCCTTCTTTGCTCGCGGCTTCACTCAAGGTGTTGCCATCTTGGGAGGGGGGTTCACGACGGCGTCCAAAGAGTTGCTCGTTGACATGTCCGCGGAACAGCTTCAAAACCTAACCTCTCAGAGCTTCGGATCCACCGAGCAGGTCGCGTCGCACGGATCACTTCAGAAGTTTGTATTCGTTAGGCGCAATGAAAAGTGTAAGGGAACACCAGTCGAAACCGATTTGCGCACGGGTCAATTCTCCGTCAATTGGGAGTTATCCCCCGCCTCGGCGGAGGCTCCTAAAACACTGAACGCGCCGGCCGCAAAAACGCCCGCAAAGTGAAGAATTCGGATCGAGCTGTGGCAACTAGTCGCCGTATGGCTACGAGACATAGAACGCTTTGGCCGAAGCCCGGACTCTTCAAATCACGGCTCGCGATCAACCGAGCCCCTGAGGACGTGCGAACTTGGTCGTCGCCTCTTGAGAACAAACCAGCTGATCAACTATCGGAGGATGAAATGAACAACGGCAAAGGATTTCGATCAGTTTCCCTACAGCGGTTCGTTAGCGGGGTCGTACTTAAGAAAGCAATGGTTCTCGCTGCCCTCTTGCTGGGCGCGGCATTGACGATCAGCCAAGCAAGCGCGCAGGACTACGGCTTTGTGAAAGCCAATCTCGATTGGTCAGCTGGGGACCACGGCTTCAATGAGGGCGGCCTGTGCGGAGTCAACGCTCTGCAAGGGATCTCTGGGATATCGCTCCCGAACGTCCCATTCGAATACCAGATTCTAGGAAATGTCTGGGACCGCACGAACATGATGAACGCCGCTCAAGCGGCTTTTCGTATGGGCTACGTAAGCGCAGCCGTGAATACGGCACTCTGCTCCCAGATACACAATGGCCCCGTCCAGCAGGCTCTGGCGCAACGTCCCGATCTGGTTGTTGCATGGTTCAACAGTCGGTAAAAACTGGAATAGGCCGACCTCAGCTTGGTCGGCCCTTTCCAACCTTCGCGATCGAAAATCTGATTTCCAATCAGTCGGTTTTAGCCTTAATGGCACGCACCTAGGCCTTGCAATACTGCATGTCACTCACTCCAAAGACAAAACAGGTTCTGAGAGTGGGCTGAGGGTTCTAGGCAACTTGTTTATTTTGAATAACATGGCGGAGAGAGTGGGATTCGTCTATTACGGAACCTGCTATGTCTCACTATCTCAAGCACATCGCCAGGAACCAAAACCATTGCAATAGTTTACCGCATGTTGCGGCTCTTAACCGCTGTTGCAGGCGTTGCTCCTGAAAGCCAGTTTTTCTGGGTTTTCGGTATCACTGGTATCACCCCCTTGGAGATTAGAACCCTCGCCAAATTACCCGCGTCGGTGCGGGCCGTAAACCTGCAAAG
>JBAWAI010000260.1:0-2464 GCA_049589215.1 Terriglobales bacterium
TCTTTTTATCGTCCGCACAAGAAAGAAACTTGGGAGAGGTGGGCCAGGTCGGTGCCGGCTGAATTCCGCTTCTCAGTCAAGGCCCCCAAGGCAATCACCCACGAGGCTAGGCTGAATTATAGTTCGGAGGTCTTGTCGGCGTTTTTTGAACCATAGGAAAATCAAAACTGTCGTTGCAAACTGCGGAGATCAACAACACAGTACTGAACTTATACAAAACAGCGAAGGGAACGGAAGGAGCGGGTCAAGATTGATGTTTTCTGAGGACGATTAGACTAACTCCTGAGGAGTGATGCGCCTAACCCAAGTCATGCGATTGCCTTGCTGATCAAGAAGCGGGTCCCAACCGAAGTCGCGTTTGATAGACAAACTCCAGTGCAAGGGTCTTGGGCGTGGTCTTCGACTTTGGCCGAGAATAGCAAACACCGCAGCTGAACTGCTTCCAATTGCCCGAGGAGCGAACATCCCGAATGAGCGAACAGCGTGTTCGTAACGCTCTGGCACGTGTTGCATCCATGCAGCGAGAAACTCCTTGGGCGTGAGGCGTACTTTTACCTCCCGGCGCAATCTTCTGTCCTTGGCCCAGAATGTTATCTCTTGTTTGCTGATCCCGATGATGCGACGTTGGGCGATGGGCGGACGCCTTGCATATCTGCCCGCATATCGGAGGAACGCCCACTTGGAACCCAGCGATTGTAGCTTCACGCTCCACCAGCGATTCTCCTGCCGAAGGATTTCTTGTTCGACCTGTTCGGCTGGCGTGTCGGTTAGTAATCGCCCGGCATGGAGACTGGCTCGCAATAGCCGGACTACGCCTCTGCGCCAATAGTGCGTAAGAGCCTCGACATCGTAGTAAACGCTGGGCAACCATCTTCCAGAAGTTTCTAAGCCTCCAGCTGTCAACATGAGATGAACGTGGGCATTGAATTCGAGCCTGCCGTTGAATGTATGAGGGATCGCAATCACACCGATCTTCAGGCCGAACCTGGCGCGGACCCATGCCTCCACAGTTTTCGCGGCGAGCACCGTAAGGAATTTCGCGAGCTGTCTATCCCGGAAAAAACACCAGAATACATCCGGCATCGTGAACGTTATTCCTTTGTAGGGCACGTCCGGCAGGGCAGCCCAGCGCTCTCGTTGCCATCGTGAAGTGGCACGAGCGCCACAACTGGAGCACGCGCGCCCCTTACAGGTGTGAAAGACTACCCGCTCTTCCACCCCCGAGGAGTACACCTCCGCCCCCAACGAAGCGGTTCCGCACTCAAGAACTCCGTTGAACGCTCTCCGGACTGCGGGGCGTGTCGATGCTCCGTCCCACAGTGTCCGATTCTCGCGCAAAATTCTCTTAAGCGGGTGCCTGTATCTCATCACTCCGCCAATCGTTCCCTCTCACCCATGCGAGATTGAAGGTCTTCTCCTACAAGGATGACGGATCGCTTGCGGCGGCTGAACTGTATTGAGACCGAACCGGGCTGGCATTCTTCCTGTTGCTGCAACCTCTGTAAGACGGCTCTGGTCTCGCAGGGCCGATTGTCTTTGTCCTGCCGTAGAAAGTCCACTTCAACAGCGGAGGCAACTTGGTCACAATAGTCTTCGGTCAAAGCTCCAAGTTGTTTCGCAAATGGAAGTCTACAAAATTGATGCGCGCGATTGATCGAGATTGAGCCGTTCGCTAGCTCGCCCAAGATTCTCGGATGACCTTTGTCGAGGATTTGCTTCACCTTGCTCACATTACGATCTCCTGCTCCCGCAATCGCTGCAATTTGCGCTCTTACGTCGATTTGGGCAGCCTTTGGCAAAGTTGCCGAACCTTTGTATTTGCCACCCATTGCTGTTTCACGATCTGCGACGGAGCGGTGTCCGCAACCTTCGCAGGCTTGGCGTGCAAGAGAGCGTAGCCATGCGGATCAGCGGGCATAAGACGCGAGCCATTTTCGAGCGCTACAACATCGTTGACGGAGCCGACCTCGCCGACGCTGCCAGCAGACTCGACGCGAAGCAAAACGCAGTGGGAGTGGAGCTTAGTGAAAGCTTCGGGCACGATTGCGGCAAATTGCACCAATACCGCAACAGACGTGCGGATGAACCTCGAAACTGCTTCTCTGGCTAACTAGTTTTCTCGTGAATGGGTTGGGTTATAATGCTCTATCTGCGGTGGGAGTAGCTCAACTTGGTAGAGCATCGGACTGTGGCTCCGACGGTTGCGGGTTCGATTCCCGTCTCCCACCCCAATTGCCAGCGCTGATCCGATCCGGCTCGTCTCAGATTCACGTTAGCAAAAATGGCCTTCGCCGTGGCACCCAATCCTTTACTTGGCGTCCAGCCGGCGCGCGGTAAATTCCTTTTCTCCATAGCGCGTGCTCAGGCCGTTGACTGCGCCTCCCGCATCCCTCGACATCACGACGTGGCCAAAGAAATTGCGCTCCAGGAAGTCATTCCCAGAGTCATTTTCTAAGAGTGGAAC
>JBAWAI010000261.1:0-32255 GCA_049589215.1 Terriglobales bacterium
TCGGAGGCCGATGCCGTGATTCGAAAATTCAATTCGCTCACGCCGACGCAGATTCAGGACATCCTGAATTTTCTGCGTTCGTTATAGCTTACGGTGTTACTTCGTAGACCACTCCGTTACCGTTCTCGCCCCCGTACAAAGTCGTGCCGTAGAGCTTTCCCTGATTTAGTACCAGGTTGCTAACCGAGTACTGGCCGTCTGATCCGCCAGTGAAGGTATAGAGGAGCGTGTACGTCCAGGTACCGTTTGACGGTGACAACTCATAGACCGTTCCGGAGCCGTAGTCACCATCGCAATGAGTGTTTGCGTAGAGGTTGCCGGAGCCATCCAGAACGACGTCGCGGAAGGTCCCGGAGATACCCCATCCCGGTACGCTATACACCACATTGAACGTCCAGCTACCCTTGGAGGCCTCAAGTTCGAAAACAGTCCCACCGCCGTTCGAGCCGCCTTGAGTCGCGGCGCCATAAAGGTTGCCCGACTTATCGGAGATCAAGCCAGCGTACGGAACCGATCCGTCGTTTCCATTCTGGAAACTATGGAGGATGTTCTCCGTCCAACCGCTGCCCGGTACTAGCTGGAAGACAGTGCCATAGCCATACGCTCCGCCGGCAGAGGCCGTACCGTAAAGGTTGCCGGCTGAGTCAAATGTCACACCACCGATGGGAGCTGTTCCATCTGTACCCGTGCCAAAACTGTAGAGCACGGTTTCGGTCCAGTTGGCCCCCTTTGTTTGCGGAGCAGCAAGTTCGAACACCGTGCCGTTACCGTGAGTGCCTCCCTGGCTGGTCGTGCCGTAAAGATTACCCTTCGCATCGAATACCAAACCTGCAATGGGGTCTGCGCCATCCGTACCGCCGGCGAAACTGTAAAGCACGGTTTCCGTATTCCCCGCGATCTCGAACACGGTTCCCAGTCCTGAAGCGCCCCCAGAAGTAGTCGTGCCATAAAGGTTGCCGGACTTGTCAATCACCAGACCACCGTAGGGACTTGCTCCGTCTGAGCCGACAAAATTATGCAGAACGGACTCTTGTCCGGAAGTGCTCATGGTGAATACAACTCCGTAGCCATTCGTCCCGCCGGTGCTTGCTGTTCCGTAGAAGGTTGTACCTCCACGATGGGGCGCATTGGTGTTCACGCCTCCCCCGTTCGATAAACCCGCGGTTAACCCGTTCCAGGGAACTCCCCCGCCGGTACCGCCGTTGAAGTTGTGGACAACGCTAAAAGTCTGAGCGTTCGCACCCACAGCCAGCAACAGGGCGAAGGCAATTGCGGAAGCGAAGGCGAGTTGCCGTTGAAGAAAGATCGACTCAGGTTTCATGGTTTAACGTAGCCTTTCGAGTGTAGTTTGGGGGCTCGTAAGGTCGGCTCGTTGGGAGAGACCTGACCGAAGTGTAAGAAGCTTCTTATGTAGACGTTATCTTGTCAAGGATAATTGGTACATTTCGGGTCAAAAGCGGTACCCAGGGCCGATATGCAGCGTCTTGCACTCTCCGAAATTGCATAATGTTGAGTCGGGCCTAAAGCAAAGGAAAATCCGAAATTCACAACTATTCAGGAGCTGATGCAATCAGATCGGAAACCACCGACGCCAGGCTCTCGAAATGGGTGGTCATCATTCCGAGATGATCCCCAGGCACGGTTTTCAGATGAAATTCGCGTGCGAGATGGCCCCACACCGCAGTTGGATCAGCAGGGAAGTCGGTGGGTATCGCGGCGCGGACAAACTCAATCGTTCCGGAATAGAACTGCGGCCGGTATCGCTCGAGCGCCACATAAGAAGCGTCGCGGAATTTCTGTAGCGGACGGGAATGCTGAACTTCGGCTGTGGTTTCGGAGGGCGGGTTGATCCCGAGCCAGCCTAGCCTTCTTGCCACTCTGCGCCAATTTCGGCGAGCGGACAAACGGATAAGCTGGCCGCCCGTAAGACTGCTCACATGGGGATAAGAATCCAGCATGGCGAGCAGGCCGATTGTCTCTCCTTGTGCAATCAGCTGTTGCGCCATCTCCAGCGTGACCAGGCCGCCGAGCGAAAATCCGATCAGCGAGTAAGGCCCCTGTGGCTGCACCTGTCTGATTGCATCGAGCGAAAAGCGTGCCATGTCTTCGATGCGATCCTGCGGCTCGTCGGCGCCGTCAATGCCTTTTGCTTGAATTCCGAACATCGCGCGAGGAGTTTGAATATGTTTTGCGATCTGAAGGAAATCCATCGCGCTGCCGCCTAAACCGTGAGTCATGAAAACCGGAGGTTGGGCGTTGCCCGGCTTCAACTGCACCAGCGCTGGGACGGGTCCGCCGGTCATGAGTGGGCGAAGGCCCAATATAGCTCTCGCGCTCTTGTATAAATGGGACCGAATGGAAGGGTACGATCGCTGATCCGCGTAACGGGAACGACCTTGGAATAGTTCCCGGTCGCGAAGATCTCGTCGGCCTTTTCGAACTCGGAGTAGGTAAGAGTCTTCTCGACGACCGTGACGCCATCGCCTCGTAATAATCCGATTACACGAGCCCGCGTAATTCCGGCAAGGAATGTGCCGTTTGCCACCGGCGTGAAAACCACTCCATCCTTTGCCATGAAAATGTTCGAGGTGGCCAATTCTGCGACATTGCCAAGCACGTCGCACACGATCGCATTGTCAAACCCTCGCGCTTGCGCCTCGAAAAGAGACCTCGAGTTGTTGGGATAAAGGCAGCCCGCCTTGGCGTCGACCGGCATGGTCTCTAGAGTTGGCCGCCGAAACGGAGAGACAGTTACCGAGAATCCCTTAGGCGTGCGCATCGGAGCTTCATAGATGCAAAGACAGTGTTGTGTGGACTCGGGGTCGTGATTCTGAACCCACGGTCCCTCTTTCTCAGCCCAATACATCGGACGAATGTAAAGAGCGGCGTCCTTCTCGAATTTGGAAATCCCCTCGCGCGCCAGTTGAATCCACTTGTCGGGCGCAACGGTAGGCTTCAGAAACAGCTTCTTTGCCGAGTCGTTTACTCGTGCGCAGTGGAGATCAAGATCGGGAGTGACGCCCTCGAACGCTCTGGCGCCGTCAAACACCATCGAACAAAGCCACGCAGCATGGGTGCGCGGACCCATAATCCCGATGTTGCCTTCGTGCCATTCGCCCTCGAAGAATGTCCAGGTCTTCGACCAACCCTTGCCAATGGTCATCGTTTCTCGTTCTCCGGCCCGCGAAAGTGGAATCAATCCAATTTTATGGGTCAATGATAACAGGCGGCTTCGTCGTTATTTTATGAACACCAGTCTCTGGACGTTCGCGCGCACGATAGGATTATTTGATCGATTTGCTCCGAAAGGGAAGTGATTCGAGACTCATTGCCTGCTCGGTGGCTCTCACTTCTGTGGTGGGATGTAGCCAAAGATTGCCTTCAACTCAAGGAATTCTTCCAGCCCCGCTTCGCCCCATTCGCGGCCGTTTCCAGACTGTTTATAACCTCCAAAACAGCTGGCAAAATCCACCCGGGCGCCATTGATGTGCACATTACCGGCGCGAATCCGCCGCGCAACTCGACGAGCCTCTTCGGCATCTCCAGACGTCACATAGCCAGAGAGTCCGTAGGGACTGTCGTTCGCAATTCGAACGGCGTCGTCCACATTGTCGTAGGGAATAACGCAGAGGACGGGTCCGAATATTTCTTCACGTGCAATGGTCATACCGGTTTGGACATCGCTAAAGACCGTAGGCTTCACAAAGTATCCTTTTGTGAACCCCGCCGGTCGTCCGGGTCCTCCGCTAACCAAGGTCGCACCTTCCGCAATCCCAACGTTGATCAGGTGCTGCACTTTTTCAAATTGGGCTTTACTGGCTAGCGGCCCCATAGACGTGTCCGCTTTGAGCGGATCCCCGACTCTTACCGCCTCGGCAGTTTGTTTTGCCACAGCCGCCCCTGCCGCCATGCTTGACCGCGGCACAACCATCCGGGTGGGCGCGTTACAGGACTGTCCGGCATTGCGGAAGCACGCTTCGACTCCGTCCTTGACACTAGTTTCGAGTTGAGCACCTTCCAAAATAATGTATGCCGACTTGCCGCCAAGTTCTTGTGTGACGCGCTTTACCGTGGGGGCCGCATTCACTGCGACAGCAACGCCGGCTCTCGTCGACCCAGTGAATGACACCATGTCCACATTCGGATGGGTTGCGATAGCCGAGCCTACCGTCGGTCCGTCGCCATTCACCAAATTAAACACTCCAGGCGGAACGCCGGCTTCATCCAAAATGCGCGCGAAAAGATAGGCTGACAGAGGGGCGTTTTCGCTGGGTTTGAGGACCGTCGTGCACCCCGCCGCAAGCGCCGGCGCGACTTTGCAGGCGATCTGGTTCATCGGCCAGTTCCACGGAGTGATCAGTCCGCACACACCAATGGGCTCCCTTCGCATGAGAGTCGTACCTTTAAGTTCTTCGAACTGGAAACGCCCAAGCACCTTTTCCATTTCCAGCAGATGCGCTAGACCCGCCGGAACCTGTGCCTTTCGCGCAAGAGAGATGGGTGCGCCCATTTCCTCGGAGAGAGTACAAGCCATCTCCTCAGCTTTTGCCTGATAAACCTCAATGATTTTCCGAAGCAACGCCAGCCGCGTGTCAACAGAAGTTTCTGAATATGAATCAAACGCTTTTCGAGCGGCCACCACGGCGCGCTCGACATCCGCCGCCGTGCCTAATGCGATTGTCGCAATGGATTCTTCATTAGCAGGGTTAATGACCTCGTGTTCGCGGGCGCTGCGTGGACTGACCCACCGTCCACCGATGTAAAACTCACGACAGTCTTTCATAGGTTTCCATTCGATGCGGCCATGCTCTTCGTTTGCGCAGTAGATCCCCAATGGAGCATCCGATAACAAATGGAGGTTAGCCGGCTCAGCGATTGTCTCAGGATTAATGCGAAGCATGCCGGTCTTCCGATTGAAGGCTGTTTCGATCTCCTCCACATAGAGTGCAGCATTCTCCAACGTTGCCGGTTGTTCATGCGAATCCGTGTTCCTCTGGCAGCGATTCTCGCGTAGGTCGGGCCCTCAAGAAACGCTGAGCGAATATCCTTGCGCAGGCATTTCGACAAAGGAGAGGGAACTTCGTGCCGGACGATCGCATGATCAACAAAAAGAGGCAGCGCATCCCGCTCAATCAGATCGGCCAGAAGAATTGTGTCTTCCCCGCGACGTGAAACGGTATCAAACAATGCCGCGTCGGTAGGCACCCTCGACCGACGGATCGCAAACCCAGCTGTATTTACATATCGAATGCGGCCGTCAGGCTGAAGCAATTGACCTTGGAGAGTTGTGAGGCGCAAGTGTTCGGTCCTGCCAGCTAGTGTTGAACAAATCCCGTTCAGGCTGAGTTGGAAACAGTTGTGCAGCGGAGACGCACCGATGGTCAAAATCAGGGCCGGCAGACAGTTTGGTCCGAGCCTGCAATCTGCGTCCACAAACAGAAGAATTGGCCCCTTGGAAGCTCGGATCCCACAATTTCTCGCGGCCGAAATCCCCTTGTGGGACTGTCGAATTAAGCGCAACGGAAGGATGGTAATCCATTTACGAATCTCTTCCGGCGCAGAATCCTCGCTGCCATCATCCACCACAATGATTTCAAAATCGGTTGCCGAGTCTTGCTGCGAGATCGAATCAAGGCAAAAGTTCAGGCCCGTCCAGTCGTTATAGACGGCGATAATAATGCTCAGTGCCGGCATCGATGAATGTAGGATTGCACAGTCGATCCGCAATCACAATTCAAACCGGGTGACGCCAGTTACGCGGGCTTCTCAAATTGTCGGTCGTGCAAACCTCGAGTTCTCAGATTTATGTCTTCTTGTGTGAACAATCGGTTCAGGACGCCTTCACAAAGCGCGGGATCTCCGCAGTTACTTTAGTACCGTTACGCGATCGCTCTTGGAACGTATTTAGGGGTCATAAAAACCACGATCCTTCTGCAGCAATCGCCTTATCCCAAGGGCCATTGAACGTGGGTGTTCGTCCATCATCGCGCGAATAGCCTGACGGTGCCAGTGGCCCATAGACGATTGTGTGAAACACTCGTTGTATCGGGCATGAGCGGGAGTAGCATAATGGTAATGCGCCGGGTTTCCAGCCCGGAGATGGCCGTTCAAGCCTCCCCTCCCGCTCCAGTTTCCTAAAACCGAATGTTGGCAAATTGACTTTGAACGTCTACGAAATTGATCCTTGCAAAGATACGCGATGGCGGCGCTTTCTGGATCGTCACCACGATTCGTCGGTGTTTCACACGCCTGAATGGCTGGAGGCGTTGCGCCGAACGTACGACTTCCAGCCAGTCGTTTACACGACATCTACGCCTGGCAGTGAACTGGTAAACGGTCAAGTCTTCTGCCGAGTGAACAGTTGGATTACGGGTCGCAGACTGGTGTCGGTTCCTTTCTCTGATCACGCTGCCCTACTGATCAGCGAATCCGACGACCTGGAGTCTCTGCTCTCACATCTCAAGGAGCGAGCTGATAAGGAAAGTTGCCAGTACATTGAGATTCGACCGGTGATCACAGGGCCGGTAGATTCAATGTTCCATGAGAGCGGAGCATTCTACTGGCACAAGCTTCTCCTGGAAGCCGACATTGACACTCTCTTCCACAGGTTCCACAAAAGCTGTGTGCAGAGAAAAATTCGGAGGGCAGTTCGTGAAAAGCTTGAATACACGGAAGGCCGTTCCGACCGGCTCATTCGCCAATTCCACCAGTTACTGGTGCCGACCCAACAGCGTCATGGCCTCCCGCCCCAACCGATCGCGTGGTTTCAGAACTTGAGCGATTGCCTTGGGGAGAAACTCAAAATCAGAATTGCGTCCAAAGATGGAACGCCGATAGCGGCTATGGTTACGCTCGCCCATAAGCAGACGATGGTGTACAAGTACGGATGCTCTGACACCAAATATCACAACCTTGGGGGCATGGCGTTTCTCTTTTGGAAAACAATTCAGGAAGCAAAGAGAGGCGGGTTTGCAGAATTGGACATGGGACGTTCCGATCTTGACGGTTCCGGCCTGATTACGTTCAAAGAGCACTGGGGCGCTCATCGCGAAACTTTAAAGTATTGGCGATATTCGGCTGGGATGCACCTTTCTTCGACGCGGTGGGAGCTCAAAGCAGCGAAGAAGATTTTCAGTCTTACGCCGTCAACTGCGTTGGCGACCGTCGGCCGCCTGCTTTACCGGCATGTTGGTTAGGCTTAGGCGGAAACGTCGTCGATTGGAGTTTGTTATCGAAGCGACCGTTTTGGTCCGGGACTCCTCACCAAGAGCTGAGCCGCACACGGTACTGATCGCATAACTAGGCTCGATTGAATCTTGAAGTAGAATGTCCCGAGCGATTGGCAGTGCCATGAAAACTGTTCGATCTGAGACCTCGTGAAAATATTCCACATCGTTGGAGCGCGCCCAAACTTCATGAAGGCCGCGCCTGTCTTAAGCGCTCTGCAAAGACGCGACAATGTAGTGCAGACGTTGATTCACACTGGGCAGCACTACGACGTCAACATGTCCGACGTCTTCTTCGAGCAACTCGGTCTTCCCGCACCGGACGTTAACCTGGCTGTCGGTTCCGGTAGTCACGCGAAACAAACCGCCGAAATCATGGTTCGGTTTGAGCCGGTAGTTGTTGAACATAGGCCGGACCTGGTTCTCGTCTATGGCGACGTCAACTCCACTGTTGCCGCAACGCTCGTATGCGCCAAACTCGGCATTCGTGTTGGCCATGTCGAGGCCGGTTTGCGCTCCTTTGATCGAAGTATGCCAGAGGAGATCAACCGACTCGTCACCGACCAGCTTGCCGATTTGCTCTTCACTCCCTCGGAAGACGGCGATGTGAACCTACGCAAAGAAGGGATTGCGTCCAACAAGGTTGTTTGTGTCGGTAATGTGATGATCGATTCGCTCGTGCGATTGCTGCCGTTGGCGAAAAAAGTCACGCGGGACGATCTCCCAATGCGGTACGCTCTCGTTACACTGCACCGCCCCGCAAACGTCGATGATAGCGCGACTCTTAAGGGAATTCTCGAATCATTGCTCGATGTCAGTCGTGACCTGAAAGTAGTATTTCCCGCTCATCCCCGCACTCGCCTGCGCATTTCTGAATTTGGCCTCAACCTCGGCCAGTTACTTCTGCTCGACCCTCTCCCTTACATCGATTTTTTGGCACTACAGACCCGCGCAACTGTAGTCATCACCGACTCGGGAGGCATCCAGGAAGAAACGACCTACCTGGGCATTCCTTGTCTGACGGTGCGTGAGAATACAGAACGTCCGATCACGATTTCTTTGGGCACAAATGTTCTTGTTGGCCGCGACGGCGGCAAGCTCCGCTCGGAGTTGTCCAGGGTGCTGGATGGAAAAGCGAAGAAGGGAACTGTCCCGCCTCTTTGGGATGGAAGGGCCGGCGAGCGCATCGCTGAGATTGTCGCTCGATAAAGCATTTCGCCTGCGAGTTTGCTGGGATGAAAGGCGTATCAATATCCAGCGGCTTCTATTTTCCCCAAGCAATGGACGGCGGCGTGGCAAGCAGAGCACAACGTAATCAGGTTGTCTTTTGAGTCTTCGCCCGAGTGGCTGCGGAATTCTCTGTGATGCACTTCAAGATGCGATGTCGACCCGCAGGATTGACATCTCCAGTTGTCGCGACGAAGGATCTCTTTGCGTAGACGTGCATACGCGGCCGGTGCTAGCCGTAGACGGATAGTTTTCGAGACCATGGCTTCTTAGGACGTTCGCTGACCTAGAATTTCAAGGAAAGTCCGTTGCTGTTCGCCGGTCAAAAAACTGAAGTAGCGAGAGATGGAGTGGAGCAAGATATCCGGGTTGCCATTGTCCATGTGGGCGCCAGCCAGGAAGTCGGCGCAAATCATCTCCAGACAGTATCCGCGTGACTTGTCCGAGCCCAGCATGAGAGCAGCCGTTTCGATTGCTTGCTCAATCACCGGAATCTGGTTCTTATACACCTTGAAGTAGATTAGCTCCGACGCTTCTTCCTCTTTCCCTGTCAGCTCCTTCTCCACTTGCCGCTTGAACTCCTCTCGCGGCATTTCCCGCGCCTTGTGCAACCAGGTTGCACAATCGAAGCGCTGGCCGTCCCTGCGTGCTACTTTCGCTAGCTCCAGTCCCTTAGTCCAGCCAACCTGCTTCAGGTCGCGCCGCGCCTGCGGCGGCAGGTGTTCGTGGATGGACATAAGGTAATACGCTTTCCTTCTCGACTCCGGGAACCGCCGCTCCAAAAAGTCGTCGAACGACGCTAGCTTCTCCACTCGCCAGTACTGTCCCGCCCGTACCTCGCACAGAGCTACGGGTGGCCTCAGTAGACAATGAGGTAGATAATGTTGTCTTGGAAGGTGCCGTTTGAAAGACTAACCATTACCTCTACTTGGTTGGCTGTGAGCGAGAAACCACAATCATCGCTGCCATTAAGATCCAGGCAGGTCGCCACCGTTCCGGGAGGGAATTTTCCGCCGTTTTGGCCCACCGTCGCACCAAGAAAACGGTTATCCACTTCAAAGCCGAGATCGAAAACGTAGTTGCCCACGGATTTTTCGACGATACCGATCCCGCACGGCGGCGTGGTGGCAGCAGCGCCCGAAAGGGTGGAATTGAAGCAATGAAGAATACCGGTGCTGAACGGGTCGTAGAATAGCAGGGCCTTGACCATCCCGTTAGCAGTAGGAGGCTGAAATGCGTTGCCTGAGCTGTCAAGTTCCAGGCGCGATACCTTCGAATCACCCAAGAAAATGTTCTTTCCAGACGTGACGCGCAGACCCCCATCTCCTGCATTCGTTCCGGGAACAAAAGCGTCCGGACCACCTGACTGGAAGGTTTCAGTCGTGCCGGTGCCATTGGAAATCGTGACCGAGTTGGAATCGCCAGCGCCAGAACTGCTGAAGTTTCCGAGTCCCCCGTGGATGCCCGAACTAGGCGCGGTGACGTTGAGGGTTCCAACTACGCCTTGGCTGCCGGTGAAAATATTGGTTGCGTTGAGCTGCGGCACTACTGAGGTGTTGATGCCCAACGTGACGTTGCCGCCCGTGCCGCCGCCGCTCAGCCCCGTCCCCGCGCTGACGCCGGTGATCGTGCCGGTTCCGGCGTTGGAACATGCCCACGCGCTGCCATTCCACTGGAGAATCTGTTTTGAGGAGCAAGTATTGATAAGGGACAAGTTGATCGTGCCGCTGTCACCGCCGCCCATCAGTCCGCTGCCGCTGGCGGTGTCAATGCCGGTGATTCCGCCGCCACTGCTGCTGCCGGAGAAGACGACGTCCAATTCGGCGACGTGGCTTGTCTTGGTGGCTTCCTTGCTGTCGAAGCTCGCCTTCATTGGACTGTTGCCGACGAGCGCGATGCCGTCATTGGCAGTTCCGCTGAGCCAGGCCTGCACGGCCGGAGTGATGTCAATTAGGATGTACTGGTTTTTGTCGGCTGTGGTCAGAGGGATGCTCGCGGCAATCGTCGTTCCCAGCGCGGGAGCGTTGCTGGCGTCAATCGTGTTTTCCTCCCACGAGCCGTTGACGAAATCGACGTTGAAACTGCCGGCCGCGGTTGCGCCATCGACATAGAGTTTGAGGGTGGCCTTCGTGATGTCAGCGCTGGTGAACCCAGCGGGAATCGACGACAGGTTGAATTGGATGTAAGTTGTCGCCGAACTCTCGACCTCGAGAGTCGTCGCGGAGCCGAAGTTTTTTGTGGGTGTCGCGGTGCTGGTGTAGGCGTCCTGGCTGGGAGTTATTTGGCCGTAAGCTCCACCCAGGAAAACAAGCACAGTAACAGAAACCAGCGCTGGCAAAAACTGTAGTTTCCGGTTTTTCATGACCATTCACCTCTGAGGTTTTCTTCCTGCAAGTTAAGAACTCTCGTAGAAACGGGGGCCATGGTGCCGCAAACAAGACTTCCGCTCAATAGTGGACGGCTGTCGGACGTCTTAATTTTCATGTTCCTGTAACTTATGGAAAACAATGACGATGTTATGGAAACTGGAATGCGGGTTAGAATATTGCGCTACTTGCGACGGGGAACTGTTGCGTTGTGGGAGCCGGTCAGGATCAAAGATTCGAATGCGGTCATGCAAATCTAAGTAGTCCGATATAACTGGTTCGCAGTGATCCCCGTTTCAAGGACGGCGCTGCGATCGCGCCTTCCTCCCTATCTCCACCATAAACCGCGCGAAAGTCGGGTCGTATTACCACCGTAACTTGGGTCATCACTGCGGCACGCCGCAATATGGTGCAGGGTGGGGATGTCCGCAAGTACTCAAAGAGCGATAACTCAAGGGCAGGGTATGGGCTTCGACGCCCTTTCTTTGCTCGACGACAAGGTGCTGGCCATGATCATCGGTCAGAACCCACTTGTGCGCACGCTCGAGGCTCTTTGCCGCGAGATCGAGAAACAACAGGCTGGCCTGCTTTGCTCGGTTCTGCTCCTTGAGCCTGACGGCGTGACCCTGCGGAGCACGGCCGCTCCCAGCCTTCCAGAGCAATACTGCAGGAGCGTCGATGGCATTAAGGCGGGACCATGCGCCGGTTCATGCGGCACCGCCATTTTTCGCAAAGAGCCGGTTGTCGTCTCTGATATAGCTGTTGATCCACTCTGGGCGCATGTGCGCGATCTCGCGCTGCCCCATGGACTTCGCGCCTGCTGGTCCACTCCCATCGCGTCGCAAGACGGGGCTTTGCTCGGAACATTTGCTATCTACTATGGTGAGCCGCGCACTCCGGATGCGCGGCACCTGCAAATGATCGCTCACGCTACCCATCTGGCGGCGCTGGCTATTGAGCGCGATCGCGACAAGACGCAACTGCGCGCCGCCGAAGACCGGTACCGCACGCTGGTGGAACGGTTGCCGGCTATTACCTACATCGCTGAACTCGGAGCCGACGGACCGTGGCATTACGTGAGCCCGCAAATTCAGACGATTCTTGGCTACTCGCCGGAAGAGTGGCTGAAAGAGCCGTGGAACTGGATGAACCACATTCATCCGGACGACCGGAACATTGCTTACGCGGCCGAAAAGGATTTTCAAGAAAAAAAGGAGTTGTTCAAAGCCGAATACCGGATGTTTGCCGCCGACGGCCGGGTGCTTTGGTTTTGCGATGAAGGCGTCATGCTGCATGCTCGCGGCGATCAACCGCTCCTGATGCAAGGCGTGCTTTATGACATTACCGAGCATAAACGCCTTGAGGAGCAACTCCGCCAATCGCAAAAGATGGAAGCGGTCGGCCAACTCGCGGGCGGTGTTGCCCACGACTTCAACAACTTGCTCATGCTGATTCAGGCGCAGAATGAACGCCTTCGCGGGCGCTTGCTGGCCGACGATCCAGCCTACGCGGAAACTCTGGAGATCGAACACGCCGTCAAGCAGGCCGCATCGCTTACAAACCGGCTACTGGCCTTCAGCCGGCGGCAACTGCTTCAATTGCAGATTCTGGATCTGAACGTCGTGCTGTCTGACACGGCGAAGATGCTGGAGCGTCTGATCGCGCCCAACATCGTTCTGCATGTGGCTCTTGACTCGTCGCCGCAATGGGTGAAAGCCGACGCAGGGCAGCTGGGGCAAGTCATTCTGAACCTGGCGGTGAATGCGCGTGATGCCATGCCCGATGGCGGTCAGCTGACAATTTCAGCGAAGAGCGTTGAATTGAGAGAGTCCCAGCCGGCCCTTCATGGCGCGATTCCGCCAGGCATGTATTCAGTGTTGTCGGTCAGCGATACCGGCACAGGCATGGGGAGCGAGGTTCAGCAACACATCTTCGAACCGTTCTTCACCACCAAGCCGCCCGGCAAAGGTACCGGACTTGGCTTGGCCATTGTTTACGGAGTGGTTAAGCAGACTGGCGGCTGGTTGACCGTTAGCAGCAAACCGGAAGAAGGAACCAGTTTCGAGATCTACATTCCGCGAGCCAAACAAGGTATTGCGGACTTGGCGCAGAAAACCAAACCAGCCGCGAATGCAGCGGCCGATTCCGAATCCAGAGGAACGGAGACCATCCTCCTGGTTGAGGACCAGGAAGGCATCCGTGAGGTCGCGCAGGAATTCCTGAGAAGAAGAGGCTATTCGGTGTTGTGCGCTGCGGATGGCGATGAGGCGCTCCGCATCGCCCACGACCACAAACATCCCATCGATCTTCTCGTCACCGACGTGGTGATGCCGAATATGGGTGGTCCCGAACTCATCCAACGTCTGGCTCAGTCGCGCCCTGACACGAAGGTGTTGTTGATATCGGGCAATCCGGATCAGGCAGCGCTCACCGAGCAGCTGGGCGACGATCCGGTCGTGATTCTGCAGAAGCCGTTCCCGCTCGATAATCTGCTGCGGAAAGTGCGCAGCGTCCTCGACCAGTAAAAGCCCTGCCCTCGATCGGCCGTGCGAGTCTCACTCTCCCATGCCCACAATCACCGGCGTTCCGCGCGGCGCTTCATGCGATCCGCTCGCGGGCTCCAACGTAACCACAAAGTTTTTGGCATCCACGCCCTCGGGCAGCGGAGGGTTGACCACTGTCGCACTGCCGTTAGCATCGGGTTTGAATAACCCCGCAGCGATCGGCGCGCCGCCATTAGAAGGGAAGAGCCATAGTTCATAAATCTTCTCGGCGGGCAATTGGGGCAGATTGCTCGCGAGAAAAATCAGTCCCCGGTTGCGGCGCTGGTAAATGGCCTTGCCGCGGGGTTGGGGCTTCGCCCCCGCTGCTACCAGTTCAAATTTCTTCGCCTCCGGATCTATCAGCGTGGTCAGAATGTCGGTCGCCTGCCGCAGTTTAGTCTCCTGATCCCCGAACCGGGCCTTGAGCGACGCTAGATCGCGCTCGAGCGAAGAATTTTGGCGTAGCAATCCAATCACAACCAGAACGAGCGCAGCCGCAGCTGCCCACCGCAAACCGATCCACCTTGAGGACACGTGCCGCACGCTCTCCGGCTTCTGCGCGACGCCCGAAAGTGATGACGCCGGCAGCCGAGGCTCCTTTGCGATCGCCGACATTAGCCGCTCCCGAGAACGGGCTGGTGGCTGCGGACCAGCCGCGCTCATCGCCACGACCGCCATGTCTCCGCGAATAACTTCCAGTTCACGGCGGCACGCCGCGCATGTTTCGAGGTGCGTCTCAAGCGCAGACCGCTCGTTGCCCTCAAGCGTCCCCAGCGCGTAGAGCGCCAGGTCCTCCGCGAATTGTTCGTGCGCGCTCATGCCGCTAACACCTTTCGCAAAGAGAGCAGCCCGGTGCGAATCCGGGTCTTGATTGTGCCCAGCGGTTCGCCGGTTTTCTGTGCAATCTCGGCGTGCGTCAGTCCTTCAAAATACGCCATCTCCAGCGCCGAGCGCTGCGGGGGAGCCATCGAGTCGAAAGCCTCGCGCACCTTAGCCATGGCGCGCGAGCGGTCCGCATCGGAGGCCAGATCGGGCTCAACGGAAACGATCACGTTCTCAAAGTCTTCTTCCGGCTTCCGCCGGCGTAATGCGTCAATCGCCCGATGCCTTGCGATCACCGCCAGCCAGGCGGCCATGTTGCCGCGGCTCGCGTCGAAGGCTCCGGGATTGCGCCACAACTGCATGAAGATATCCTGTAACACGTCCTCGGCGGCCGCTGTGTCCTGCAAAACCCGCAACGCCACCGAATAGACAATCGACGAATAACGATCATAGAGCGCCGCCATGGCTCCCTGATCGCCCGTCCGGATCGCCGTCACCAGCGTCAGGTCGGGCGGAATCGGATTGCGATCCACGCTCGGCACTCCTGCTCTTATCCTCCTAAAGTACGCTCGAAAACGGGCTTTGGATTGCCCGCTACGTTCCGCGCCATGCAAGCACCTTTCGCAAATGTCTCGACTCGCAAACTAATGCTCGGCTTAGCTTTCCGCTCGCGCCGCTCGCGTCATCAGATCCTCGATCGCTTGCTGCGGCGCTTTACCCTGTTCAAGAATAGCGAACATCTGCTCGGTAATCGGCATCTCTATATTTTTCCTGCCCGCAAGCCCGACCGCTGCCTTGGTCGTAAAAACGCCCTCAGCCACCGCTCCGTGCATGCCCGCAATAATATCCGGAAGCTTGCGGCCTTTGCCGAGTTCGACGCCCACGCTGCGATTGCGCGAGAGATCGCCTGTGCAGGTCAGCACCAGATCGCCGAGCCCCGCGAGGCCGGCCATGGTATCAAGCCGCCCGCCACACGCTACCACCAGGCGCGCAATCTCGGCGAGGCCGCGCGTGATCAACGCTGCGACCGAGTTGTGTCCCAGCTCAAGCCCGTCGCAGACTCCGGCCGCGATCGCGATAATGTTTTTCAGGGCACCGCCCAGTTCGACACCGATGACATCGTCATTGGTATAAACGCGAAAACGCGAACTGTTGAACGCCTGCTGCACCGCCCGCGCCAGTTCGCTGTCGGAGGAGGCCACCGTGACCGCCGTTGGATCGCCGCGCGCCACCTCCTTGGCGAACGACGGGCCGCTCAATGCACCAACTCGCGGCGTGAACTTCCGCGGCCGCAACACTTCTGCGACCAGCTCGCTCATGCGCAGCAGCGTCCCGCTCTCGAGGCCCTTCGTGCAGCTCACGATTAGGGTTTCCGGGCGAATCGAGCCGAGCATTCTCTCGAAGAGCGACCGGCAATACTGCGAAGGCATCACGCTGACCACGATCTCCGCGCCGCCGAGCGCGGCATCGAGATCGCGGGTGGCTTCGACCGACGAAGGAATCTCAAACCCGGGCAGAAACCGTTCGTTGACGCGCCGCTGCGCGATGCTCTCGACAACCTCCTCTTCATTCGCCCACAGTTGAATCGAGTGCGTGCCCTTGCGCCCCAGCGCGATCGCCAACGCCGTGCCCCATGCGCCTGCGCCGATGACGGCAATTCGGCTCATCCGTGGAGATCTCCTGACTCGTTTGCCAGGTCATGCGCACGTTTCCGCCCCATCCGCGACTCGGTGCCCGCCGTGAGACGGCCAATATTTTGTCGATGCTTCCAGATCACGAGCGCGGAAACCCCGGCAATGATCACCAGTTCCAGAGGCTCGCGATATTCGCCGAGCGCCCACACGAGCAGTGGAAAAGCCGCGGCCACAGCAACCGAGCCGAGCGAGACGTAGCGAAATGCGACCGCCAGCAGAATAAAAAGTACGACCATGCACAATATCGATTTCGGAGTGATAAGAACGAACGCCCCCAGGCTGGTGGCCACGCCTTTGCCACCGCGAAATTTGAGCCACACCGGAAACAAATGACCGCATACCGCAAAAAAAGCCGCGGTCGTCAGCAGGAGGTGCCGATGCGCTCCGGTAAATGCGACGCTGGCAAAATACACCGCCGCCAGCCCCTTGGCTGCATCCAGAACGAGTGTTGCGATCCCCAGCACCGGCGACTTGCGCGCCACGTTGGTCGCGCCGATGTTGCCGCTCCCGCTCGCGCGTACATCGTCGCCGGTCGCCACGCGGACCAGCAAATACCCGAACGGGATCGACCCGAGCAGATAGCTGACGACGGCGGTAATCAGAAACGGAATTGCGTTCATCAGAT
Source organism: Terriglobales bacterium (assembly GCA_049589215.1). GTDB lineage: Bacteria > Acidobacteriota > Terriglobia > Terriglobales > Acidobacteriaceae > Acidiflorens. The sequence goes on from JBAWAI010000261.1 coordinate 16,504, forward strand.
TGCTTTAAGTGATATGTCCGCGGCTCTCATCCGCCCGCAGCGGAAAGCGTTCCAGCCTCGTGTACTTTGATCCCATGGGTGAAAGCTGGCTCTGGTAGAGAATAAAGTTGTCGGCCGCCATTCTACCCAAATCGGGCTCGCTCATGGCCGCCAGCCGCTTTTGCAGGACGGCAAAGATAGAGTTCGGCCCGTCCCCCCCGCGCCATTTCGGGTCACCCGATTTTATCCTCGACCTCACTCCCGGCCTTCCGCCCGCGCGAGCCAGCGTCAGGTGCGGACTGAATTCCCGCTCTTCGCGAGGAATGCCAAGCCCCGCAACCACCGCGTCGATATCGCTCGCCAGTTGCGCCAGTTGTGGCCCGGCGTGGATGCCAATCCAGAAAACGCGTGGCGATTTCGCAGTCGGGAAAAATCCGTAGCCGGATACTCGAATTTCAAACCGACTGCTCTCCACCCGCCGCAGCCGCTGAGTGATTGCCTCGACCTGCTCCGGTTTTTGCTCTCCAACAAATTTCAAAGTAATATGCAGCGACTCGGGCCGCACCCATCGGGCCTCAGGCGCAAAGCCACTCACCCCTTCGAGAAAGCGCGACATCTTTGCGCGGATTTCATCGTCCAGATCGATGCCGATAAAGATTCGCATGTGAAGAATCGCGCCTACAGCAATGCTCGCCGAATCATCTCGAGCGCCTGCATGGTCGAAAACTGCCGAATGCGCGCACGGTCGCCAGGAAAATTCCGCTCGACAATTTGCGTTCCTTCTTCACCCGTCAGCGCAATAAAAACAAGCCCAACCGGCTTCTGCTCCGTGCCGCCGGAAGGACCCGCCACTCCTGTGATGCCAACCCCAAAGCTCGAGAGGCAGCGCTTGCGAATGCCTTCCGCCAATGCCTGCGCCACCTCGCGGCTCACCGCGCCGTACTCATCAAGCAATGCCTTCGGCACGCCCGCAAATTGCGTTTTGAGTTCATTGGAGTAGACCACCGCGCCGCCGAGAAAATAGCGCGAGCTTCCACTGATCGACGTAATTCGCTCCGCAAGCAGGCCGCCGGTGCACGACTCCGCCGTCGCCAGCGTCATGCCGCGCATCTGCAACAGGTAGCTGACAATCTGCTCGATCGTTTCACCCTTGCACGAAAAAATTGCGTCGCCCATCTCGTCTTCGATCTTCCCGGCCAGCGCTTCGACGCGCGCCTCAGCCTCTGCCTGCGAATCCTTGCGGCAGCGCAGGTGAAGTTGAATCTCGCCGCCTCCGGCAAGGATCGTGGTCTCAACGTCGGTATAGGTTTTGTAAATCGGAGCCACGCGCGCGTCCACCTGCGATTCGGGCAGCATCGCCATTTTGAGTGAACGCGTCGCAATGTGTTGCGCCGGAACCTTAGCCCGCAGCCGCGCCACGCACTCGCCTTCAAAGAGCGCCTTGAGCTCGTAAGGCGGCCCTGGGAGCAGAATCAGGATTCGCTCCGCGCCGTCATATTTGCCGCTGATCCATTGGCCGGGCGCGGTTCCCATCGTGTTCGGCAGCGCGACGGCGTTCGCGATCACGTCCGCCTGCTTGGCATTGTTGGGCGGGAATTTGTAGCCGCGTTTCGCGAGGCGATCTTCGAGCTTGGCCAGAATCGTCGCGTCTCGGTTGAGTTCCAGCCCAAGCGCCTCTGCCACAGCCTCGCGCGTCAGGTCGTCCTCGGTCGGCCCAAGGCCGCCGGAGAAGACAATGATGTCCGACCGCCGCATCGCCAGCTTGGCCGCCGCGACAAGATTCTCGCGGTCATCGCCGACGATGCACTTGAACCGCACCTCGACGCCCAATTCGTTCAACTTCTCCGTGAGATAGAGCGAGTTGGTGTCCGTCCGGTGGGGAGTAAGCAACTCAGACCCCACGGCAATGATCTCGGCATTCACGGATAAAAGTGTAAATGAAAGGAAGCAGGCGGCGTGTTGAGGCCGCAGGCGCCCGTCGCGGAGCCCGAAGCGAATGGCTAAAGCGTGAGAGTGATTCCCGGTTGCTGCTGCGTCATGCAGTGCAACGCCCCGAATCCCCAGATCAGGTCGCCGGAATATATCGGCACAATCTCGCGGGCAGGGAACAACTCGGCGAGCGTGTTAAGCGCAATGCGGTCATTCGGATCGTTGAAGACCGGAACGAGCACCGCTCCGTTCGCGATATAGAAATTCGCGTAGCTGGCCGGCAGGCGGCGGCCTTCGAAGATGATCGGCCGCGGCATTGGAATTTCGACGATATTGAGGCGCTGGCCGTCCTGGTCGCGCGCCGCGCGCAAACGCCCCAGGTTGTGGTGCAGCGCGGAATAATTCGCGTCCTGCGCGTTAGGCTCGACCATCGTGACCACGGTGTCGGATCCAACGAAGCGCGTTAGATCGTCGACGTGGCCGTGCGTGTCATCTCCCTCGATGCCCTCGCCGAGCCAGATGGCCGACTGAACTCCAAAATAATCCGCAAACATCTGTTCATAGGCAGCGCGATTCAGGCTGGGATTGCGCTGCTGCGTGGTCGAGAGCAGGCACTCTTCAGTGGTGAGCAGCGTGCCCCGGCCGTTGACGTCGATCGAGCCGCCTTCGAGCACGATGGGAAACTCCCTGTGATAGCCGAATGTGGGACGCACCATCTGCGCATCCGCCGCCTTCGCCATGCGCGCGCCGACCTTGGCATCAAGTTTGTAATTGTCGTACTTCGCCCAGGCGTTGAACTGAAAGTGAAGGGTAATAAGCGCAGCGTCGGATCTGGCGCCGCCGTCATCTTTTTGAGACTTGCTTCTGTCGTCGGTCGGCGTCAGAAAAATGCAGCCCGAGTCGCGCATCCAGACGCGATCCGTGCGCCAGCGATGAAAATGAATGTTGTCCGAGAGCGCGTTTGCTTTTTCAAGGATCGCGCGCGCTTTGTTCTCCTCACTGATATTGCTCACGATCAGATCGACGCGCTCGTGCCGCGCCAGGTTGCGAATGATCTCGGCATAGACCCATGGAATCGGCTCAAATCTTCCCGGCCAGTCGCCTCGGAAATGCGGCCAGGCGAGCCAGGTTGAGGTGTGCGGCTCCCACTCGGCGGGCATGCGGTAGCCAAGTGCGAAGGGGAGTTTGGAGGGACGCTTCATTTTCGATCAATCATTTTCCGTCAATCATGCGGCTGGTGATCGGCGCGTAGCTGTCGATGCGCCGATCGCGCAGAAAAGGCCAGTTGCGGCGCGTATCTTCGATCAGCTTCAAATCGACCTCGCCGTAGAGAATCTCTTCTTTGTTATGCGAGGCCTCGGTCAGCACGCGGCCGAAGGGATCGGCCAGAAACGAGCCGCCCCAGAATTCCAGTCCCTTGCCTGGCGCCGATTTTCCGCGAATGTTGCCGGTTTCGAATCCGACGCGGTTCACCACTCCGACGTACACGCCGTTGGCGATCGCATGCGCGCGCTGAATCGTGCGCCACGCATCGTGTTGCGCCACCCCGAATTCAGCTTTCTCGTCGGGATGCCAGCCGATCGCCGTTGGATAAAAAAGAATGCTGGCGCCTTGCAGCGCAGTCAGGCGAGCGCCCTCCGGATACCACTGATCCCAGCAGACGAGCGTCCCGATCTTTCCCGCAGAGGTATCGAGCGCCCGATAGCCGAGATCGCCGGGAGTGAAATAATACTTTTCGTAGTAGAGCGGGTCGTCGGGGATGTGCATCTTGCGGTAGATGCCGCGCAGAGCACCATCGGAATCAAAGATCGCCGCCGTATTGTGGTAAAGGCCGGGTGCGCGTTTTTCAAACAGCGACGCCACCAGCACAATTTTACTTTTCCGTGCTGCGGCCGCGAGTTTTTCCGTGCCCGGTCCCGGAATCGGCTCGGCCAGGTCAAACAAGTTCGCATCTTCGCGCTGGCAGAAATACTGCGTCTGGAACAGCTCGGGCAGGCAGACGACGTGCGCTTCGCGACTCGCCGCCTCGGCAACGCGGTCGAGCGCCTTGGCCATGTTATCTGCCGGCTCGTCACCGCACGACATTTGCACCAGCGCGACAGTGAATTTATCAGGCAAAGTTTGCTCCGCTGTGGGCGGAGACGCGGCGGGCCGCGTCTCTACCTCAACTTTTAGAATATCAAACGCGCAACGGAATGCCTGTCACACTTCCTTAACAAAAGCGCGCCCGCGACTCGGTGAGTTCTAGTACATTGGTTCTTCGCGCACGCATTCTTCATTTCTCATTTTTGTGGAGGCAAGTTTCGTGGCACAGAAAAAACATTCGAAACGTGGCAATCATAAAGGCTCCGAGCATACAGCCGGAGCCGGCATTGACCGTAAGTTGCACGATCCGGTTGCAGACAAGCTGATTCCACTAGCTCCGCTTGATTTGCATGAGATTCACTCAATCGACGACCTGGTGCGCGCGATGGCAAGGACTGCGTTCACCGGACGCCAACTGGGCGAGGCTGCCGATGTGCTCGAGGCCATGGCGCGCGATAAAGATGCGTTTGTGGTGATGACGCTGGCCGGCGCCATGACCGTTGCCAAGCAGGGCTTGATCATCGCTGAGTTGATCGAGCGCGGCATCGTGAACGCGATCGTTTCGACCGGAGCGCTCATGGCTCATGGACTGGTCGAAGCCACAGGTCGCGCGCACTTCCGGCACAATCCCGAGCTCAGCGACGAGGAGCTTTACGAGGCGGGCTACAACCGCGTCTATGACACGCTCGAGCCCGAGCAGAATCTGGACGACGTGGAACGCGTGATGCATGCGGTGTTTGGCGGATGGGACGCCAATGAGGTCATGTGCTCCTACAAGCTGAACCGGGCGATCGGCGCATATCTGTCGAAGACAGCCAAGGGTCAGCGTGGGATTCTGAAATCGGCCTACGAAAATAACGTGCCGGTATTTGTGCCCGCTTTTTCAGACTCCGAAATGGGGCTCGACTATGCACTTACCAATCGCGAGCGCAATAAGCAACGAAAGCCGCGCTTTCGCTTCGACCCGTTTGAAGATCTGGAATACTTCGCCGCCACGCTTCTGGCGCAAAAGCGCCTGGGGATTTTCACGATCGGCGGAGGCGTGCCGCGCAACTGGTCACAGCAGTTCGGCCCGTTTATCGAACTGCGGCATCGGCGGGGCGGGGAAGACCTGCCCCTCAAGCGCTATCACTATGGCCTGCGCATTTGTCCCGAACCAGTCTATTGGGGCGGACTCTCGGGCAGTCCCTACAGCGAAGCAATCTCATGGGGAAAGTTCGTGCCTCCAGCGGAGGGCGGCAAATTCGGCGAAGTCTTCGTCGACGCAACCGTAGGGTTGCCGCTGATCGTTGCAGCGGTGCTGGAGCGGCTGACGCAAAAGCCGGCACCGAAGAAGACGCCGGCGAAGGCAGAATAACTTTGAGGCGCCATTACGCTTTGCGGTCAGCCCGCCAAACGCGAGTGGAGTGATGTACCCCTCGAAATGGAAAAAGCAGCTCTGCGAACGACAAGAGCTAGTCGAAGATCGTGACCGCCGAGGCGATCACTGTCGTCCACAATCCGCGCTTATCCCCGACGGCCGACTGCGTGACGTTTGCGGTGCGCACGATTTTGTTCGAGATGCGATAGATCTCTTTTTTCTCGTCCCACGAACGGTCGGGATCGAACTCGACATCGAGCGTGGTGGCGAGCATCTCGGCCGCTAATTCTTCTGCGTAATCTCCGGCGGCGTCTTCGGTCTCGCCAAAGGAGTGATGCTCACTCAGATATCCGTACGTATTGCGATCGGCCGGAATCGCCACGCCAATCGAAGAAGCCAGCAAGCGATGGGGTTCGTGCGTGGAATTTTCGGCGACCACCGCAAATACTACTTCGCCGGGATGCAGATACTTAAGGCCCTGCGAGCGCGGAATCAGCTTGCACTGAGGCGGGAAGATCGAGGAGACGCGTACCAGGTTTTGAGCCGCAATGCCGGCGTCGCGCAAGGCAAGTTCGAATGAGGTCAAACGTTCACGGTGTTTTCCAACACCTTTGGTGAAGAAAATCTTCTTCGGAACCATGTCCTTGCCCAATTCATTTTCCTCCGCAAATTGTCGGGTGACTGGAAAAATCTATCACAGCCGTTTGTAAACGCAGTGTGAAAAATGACAGAAATATCTCGGGGGACACAGTTTGGCAAGCGGAGAGTGTCTGCGACACCCAGGACACGATGCCGCGGGACGGGGCATCAAGGGCAGAGTGGGCTACGCGGCCTGTTTCGTTACCAGGGAGGCAGCAGTCTTTTTGGGCTGCAATTCCGCGACCTTCATTTCCTGCCAGTCATAGCTAAATTCTTTTCCGCAATCCAGGCACACCACGTACGTACCAGTGCGGACAGCCGTCGCGCGCCGGGAGTTCGCGCGCATGGTGATTGGAAAACTGTAACGGGAGTGCCGGCAGCCGAATACCGCGTTCATCATTTTCGTAAGCATCGCTTCAACCTCTCAACAATAAGAGCGAGAAATAATCCTCAGCTCAGCCAATATTTCGTCTTTACACAGTTAGATTCTTTTCAGGCGGAAAAGGTTCGGGCTGGAAATTTGGCAAACTTTTGATTCGGGTCTGGCGACAAGGGTTGTCGCCAGGTCCCTTCGACCGAACCTCAAGATGAACGCCGCGCCAGAGGACAGATACTGTAGATCGCTACCACGATGCTATGGCGGGAGTCTGTGGGGGAGGGAATAAGGCTGATGCGGCCCAGAAAAAGAAATGCACCTGAAGGACAGGGTTCACATTTCCTGCGGCCCGGACTTCTTGTGCTTGGCGCACTTGCTGATGATGGCGGTCTGCAACCGGCCGCGAAGATCGTCGGGCAACGGGTACAGCTCCTGGTTGCGGTAGATCTCGATGGTCTTACGAGTGGTGTCGCAAACCACGTAGCAGTTGTGGCACCACGCCAGATGATCCTCGAGCTCGGCTTTCGTTTGCGCGTCGATCACGCCGTCGAGGTAGTTGGTTAACTCGTCGAGAAACTCAGTACACTTCACTGGTCGCCATCTCCACTAATTTTATCGCCGTTAACTTTGTCGCCGTCATTTCCATTCGTCCTTTTCTGGAAGTAGCGGCTAAGCCGTTCGCGCAACTGCAAACGCGCCCGCAGCAGACGCGACTTTACTGCCGGAATGCTTAATTCCAACGCCTGAGCCGTTTCTTCCGTCGAAAGGCCTTCAACATCTCGCAGCACAAACACCGTCCGGAAACCGGGCGGCAAACCTTGAATCGTGCGCGTCAGAATTTCACGCAACTCCGATTGGTTATACATCTGTTCCGGATTGGGGCTCCAATCCGCAACTTCACGGGGAAGAGAATCGTCCTCAGTTTTTACATCTTCATCCAGAGAGACCATTCGTTCCGGTCGCCTCCGGCGTAACCGCATCAGCGCTTCGTTAACCGCAATCCGTACCAGCCAGGTGTAAAACTTGGATTGCTCCTGGAACTGCGCCAGGTTCCCGTAGGCTTTGAGGAATGCATCCTGAACTACATCTTCAGCGTCCTCGCGGTTCTGCGTGATGTGCTGGGCAATACGAAAGACGTTTCGATCGTACCGTCGTACCAGCTCTTCAAACGCCGAATCGTCGCCCCGTTTGGCGCGCCGGACCAGCTCCATTTCTTCGCTGACCGGTTGTTGTACGTTTGGTTGGATTGCGCTCATTGGTAAGTTGATGCAGATTATTCCGCGATTCAGTTGCTATTGTAAAGGCTGGAGGCGTTTTATGCCTCCCGGATTTGATTACCGTAACGTTGCCGATGTGGCCCAAGCGGCCGCCCGCTTACTTTCGATACGCCCGGGGTGTGTACCAAAGTGACAGGAAAGCCTGTCCAAATGGACCTACAATAAGAGGTTAGAAGGTCAATCAGGGGTCTTCCAAAAGATCATCACTGCCGGAGCGGGAATGTCAGGACGCGGGTCAGAACGTAGTTGGATCGAACCACTTGTGGAACGGGTGGTTGACGAGGTTTATAACAGCCATGCTGTCCAACTGCGAAATGAGATCACGCGCCGCGTCGCCGAAGAGCTGGCCTCTCAGCCCGCAGCCGCGTTCTCATCGGCGTCGGCGGATCTGGCGCGTGCCATTACCGAGATCCAGCTCGGCTCTTCACAAAAGGAAATTCTTCGCGCCCTGCTTGACGCAACCTCACGCTATGCCGCGCGGGTGGCGCTGTTTGTAGTAAAGGGGAGTAATGCCACCGGCTGGCAGGCGCGCGGGTTTGCGAATAACGATGTGTTGAAGGACTTTGCTCTCGACCCGAAGGCAGCCGCGGTCGTTCGCGCGCTCAATGAGCGCGTCAGCGGCGACGCCGCGGGTGACGCCTTCGACAGCCGGTTTGTGGAACAATTCGGAACCGCGACCAACACCAGATTGCTGCCGCTCATTCTGAAGGACAAGGTTGCGGCTTTGGTTTATGCCGACGGCGGGGTTGAAGATAAGGCGCTGGATTCCGGCTCGCTCGATGTGCTCGTGCTGGCGACCGGCTCTTGGCTCGAAGTGAATTCGCTGCGCAAGCAGGCGCAGAAGACGCCGACCGCGGCCAGCGCTGGTTTGCCTGGGTCCGGATCGGCTGCGGAAGAGCGCGAGCCACCAGTGAGAACTCCGGCACCCGCGGTTAATGATCCGTTCGCCTCCCACGCGCCCTCTTTTGCGATGGCCGCTGCGGCTAGCGGGCAGGGAACAGCTGCTGTGGCTGAGCCTGCTCCTGCACACCGTACTCCAGCCCACACTGCTCCTGCACATCAGGATGCGCCTCACCACGATGTGGCTCATGCGGAAGTGCCTCATGCTGACGTGCATCACGCTGAAGTGCACCATGTGGACGCACAGAGTGCAGCTGTTGAAGTTCAAAGCGCGGCCGTGGTCGAGCCCGAACCCATTGCTGCCGCCGAACCGCTGGCCGTTGGCCACGTTCACGTGGAAGTCGCGCCGGACGCGCCTCCGCCCGGGCCGGCGATGTCTCCCGAGGATGAAGAGGTTCACCGCAAGGCTCGCCGATTTGCGCGCCTGCTGGTGGACGAGATCAAGCTTTATAACAAGGCGAAGCTTGCCGAGGGCCGCGCAAATAAGAATCTTTATGATGTATTGCAGGACCCGATCGACAAAAGCCGCGCGACGTACCAAAAGCGTTACGGGAACACGGTTGCGGGTTCGGGGAAATACTTTGAAGATGAGATGAAACGAAGTCTCGCAGAAGACGATCTAAGTGTGATGGGCCCCAACTTTCAGGCGTAGGTAGGATTCGGTGCGCAGGTTTGCAGTTTGCGTTTTCGCGGTAACATTTTCTTTCCTTTCGCCCGCCCAATCCCAGGCAGGCGCTCAGTCCACATCGTCGTCATCTATTGGTGGGGATTCTCCGGCTCCGTCATCGAAAAAATCTGCCGCGCCTGCCGCGAGTAAAGCGCCCGCGGCCAAGCTGTCTCAGAAGAAAGCCTTGCCGCAGCGCAGCGCTGGCGCCAAGAGCACGCATAATAGCGTCTCTCAGAAAACGGGTACCCGCAAGACCGTTGCGAACAAGCACCGGAAACCAGTTTCCCCGCGTGTGCGGCGGGCCCGCGCTGCGTTTGTGGCCTCTGCCAACCTGCGGCCCATGGCGCAGCAGTTGCTTCAGGATCGCACGCCCACGGCTTACGCGGGGGTTGAAGCCTATGCCCGCCGCCACTCCAAAGAAGATGCGGGAGCATTGGCATGGCTGGTGGTTGGCTACGCCCACACGCTCGATCACGATTACGCGAAGGCGATCGATCCGTTCAGCCGAGCCAAAGCGGGCGCGAGTGAATTAGGAGACTACGTCGCCTATTACCTCGGCGACGCGTACATGAAAACGGGGCACAATGCCGAGGCGCTCGCAGCACTCGCGGAATTCAGCAAGAACTTTCCTGACTCACTACTGATTCGCGATGCCCATGTTGCTTATGCCGGCGTCCTGTTTGATGAGGGCCGCGCGCAGGAGGCAGCCGATCTGCTTGAAAAAGACCGCACGCCGTTGCGCAGCGACATCGAACTGGCTCTCGGCCGGGCGTATGAACTGGCCGGGAACCGGCAAAAGGCTGTGGAGGCGTTCCGGAATATTTACTTTAATCTCCCCAACAGTTTTGAAGCGGATGCGGCGGGAGCGGAGTTGCGCAAGCTTGCTGTTTCAGGCTCGGCGGCTGAGCGCCGCACGCGCGCCGACCTTTTGCTGAAGACCAAGCATTACAGCGATGCGGCCAACGACTACCGCGATCTGGTCACCGAAGCCGCCGCTCCGGAACGTATCGAACTTCAATTAGCTCTCGCTACCTGCCTGGAAAAATCCGGCCGCAGCCACGATGCGCGGCAACTGCTCGCGTCCATCGGTGTGCAGCAAGGTGACGCCGAGGCCGAACGCCTCTACCTTCTCAGCGAAACCGAGCGCTCCACCAGCGATGAGAATGCGGTGCTCGAGACCGTAAACCAATTGCGCCAGTTTGGACCGACCAGTCCGTGGCTTGAACAAGCGCTGCTTTCGGCGGGAAATATGTACCTGCTGAAGCGCGATTACGATCACGCGATCGATTACTTTCGCGAGTTGCAGGAGCGCTTTCCGCACGGCAATCGGGCTTCATACGCGCACTGGAAAGCGGCCTGGCTGAACTTTCGCCAGGGAAGAACCGAAGACGCGCGCAAAGGTTTTGAAAACCAGATCGCGCTCTATCCCGACTCAGCGGAGATTCCGTCGGCTCTCTACTGGCGCGCGCGGATCGCCGAAGAAGAAAACAATCCCGCGATGGCGCGTGCGTTTTACCAGAAGCTCGCCGACCGCTATTGCAACTACTATTACGCCGAGCTCGGCCGCGCGCGTCTGAAGAACCTGCACGTAAAGGTCGACCCATCATCTCCCGACGTGGTCCACTACGCGTTGCTCGACCACATTGCGCCCCTGCCCGGCACGCTGAAAATTTCAGAAGCTGAGGCGCCCGATGACAATTTGCGCGTTGCGCGGGCGCGGCTGCTTTCAAACGGCGCGCTCGCCGACATGGCGGTGCGCGAACTGCAGGCGGCGGCCAGCCAGGAAGGTGGAAGCTGGGCTCCGCCGGAGATGGCGCGTGTTTATCAGGACGGCGGGCGCTACGATCGCGGCATCGAGATCATGAAGCGCACCACGCCCAACTACTTTGCGGTCGACATTCCGGACCTGCCGCGTCCGTATTGGGAGGCGCTTTTTCCGCGCGCCTATTGGAGCGACCTGCGCAAATATTCGCTGGCCAACGGTCTCGATCCGTTCCTGGTCGCCTCGCTGATCAGGCAAGAATCGGAATTCAATGCCGGCGCGATCTCGCGCGCCAATGCGGTGGGACTGATGCAGCTTCTGCCAAAAACCGGGAAGACGGTTGCCAAACAGGTGAAGTTGAAAGGCTACAAGGCGCCACAACTCTACACGCCAGCCGTCAACCTCGAACTTGGAACGCGCTATTTCAAAGACATGGTCGACAAGTACAACGGCCAGTTCGAATACGCGCTCGCCGCCTACAACGCGGGTTCAGACCGGGTTGCCGATTGGCTCGGCGAAGGACATTATCGCGATCCGCAGGAGTTCGTCGAATCGATTCCGTTCACCGAGACACGCGAGTATGTGCAGGCGATTATGCGCAATGCGAGCGTCTACCGGCAGCTTTATCAGACTCCCTAAGCGCTCCTAGACGCAACCCGGATGAGATTTGCTTTCCGCGAAGTCGGTATCGCGTTCAACACGTACTTCGTGTTACACTGCATTCGTGTCAATCAACCGCCGTTTGCGCAATGTGACCGTTACGCTTGAGGAAGAAGTGGCCCGATGGGCGCGGCTCGAAGCGGCGCGCTGTGATACCAGCGTTTCAAAATTGCTGGGAGAACTACTGAAAGAACGCAGCTCATCCCAAGGTTCCGATGCGGCAGCGGCAGCGGAACGGCTGGCAAGCTTCGGCCGGCGCAATAAACTCTCTTTGCGCGGCCTGAAGATCAAGGACCTGATCAATGAAGGACGCCGGTGAGCCGGATCGTAATCGACGCTTCCATCGTTCTGACCTGGTGTTTTCCCGATGAAAATGCTGACTTGGCGCAACATGTGGCCGCTTTATTTAAGAGGGGCGACACCGCCATTGCACCCGCTTTCTGGCCGTATGAAGTCCTGAACGCCTTGTTGGTCGGTGAGAAGCGCAAGCGCATTTCAAAAGAACTGATGCGGCGCTTTCTCGTCGATCTGGCAGCATTGCCGATTGCTCTTCAGCAGCTTCCGAGCGGAACTGTTTTTGGCAGGATCCAGCGGCTGAGCCGGGAGCACGCATTGACGGCATATGACGCCGCTTATCTCGATCTGGCGCTGGACGGCGGTTTGCCACTAGCCACTCTGGACGAGGACTTGGCAAGAGCCTGCAAGGACGCTCGCGTGCGTTTGGTACAAATCTGACGTTGCCGAATGCTCGCTTAGGTTGTGAACTACTCATCACAGTGCGAATTGTTCACGCTGACTGCCGGCTCGGCGATTTCGTGAATAAAATCTCAAACACCAGCAGACAGGCTCCGACCACAATTGCGCTGTCGGCCACGTTAAACGCCGGCCACTGGTAGCGCTTTACGTAGAAGAGAAGAAAATCAACCACGTGCCGGCTCACGATGCGGTCCCACAAATTTCCCACCGCGCCTCCGAGAATTAGTGACAGGCCGATGGTGGTGGCAGTGAGACGCCCACTGTTTCTCCACAGCAGCATGGAGACAATTGCCAGAGCCAGCAGCGAGAAAATTATCAGCAGCGCGATCTTCCAGGGCGAAGGCGAATCGGCAAAGATGCCGAACGCGGCCCCGGGATTCTCGGTGTGAATGATGCGAAAAAATCCGGGAATGACCGTGATGCTGTCATGCATCGTGAGTCGATGCGCGACCAGCCACTTGGTATAGCGGTCGAGGGCAACGACCATCAGAGCTATAAGGAAGAAGTATTTGCGCATTTGGTGGTTCGAATTGCTGCGTCTTCAGACTATCGTGTTTTGCGGCTTGCTGGGATTGGTTTGGCAGGTGCCGAGCGGCGGTCGCGCCCGCGCCACCCGATCAAAGTTCAGTCAACCTCATCTTACAAATCAAATCTCTTTCAGCACTGCGCTACAGCGCTCACAGACCGTCGGGTAGGCTGGGTCTTCTCCCACATGCGTTGAGTAATTCCAGCAGCGTTCGCACTTCTGCCCGGCGGCTTTTTTTACTTCAACCTTGATGCCTCCCGTGCCGTTGCCCGCGCCCTGCGACACGCTAACCGCGGACACGATAAACAAATAGCGGAGCTCAGCCTCATGGTGTTTCAGGAGCGCAAAAACCGGATCAGGTGTCGTCAGGTGGACCTGCGCTTCAAGCCCAGTGCCGATCAGTTTCGCGTTGCGGGCTTCTTCGAGCGCCTTCAGAACTTCATCGCGTACCGAGCGCAGAGCGCTCCAGTCCTTTTGCTGCTGTTCGTCATGGTCAGCTACCTTGTCGCCCGATATCTCGGACGCGGTAAGGAATCGGGCGACATGCACGCTGTCGGCTCGGTCCTCAACTTTCGGCAAATAAGGCCAAATCTCTTCGCTGGTAAAGCTCATGATCGGAGCCAGCAGACGCACCAGCGCTTCTCCAATCCGCCACACCGCCGTCTGTGCCGATCGCCGGACGCGCGATTTAGGTGCCATGATGTAGAGCCGGTCCTTCAGCACGTCAAAATAGAACGCGCTCAGATCGACGATGCAGAAATGATTTACTCGGTGGTAAATCTTGTGGAAGGCGAATTCGTCGTACGACTTCCTGACGTCGGCGGCGAAGGCGACCGTCTCGCGCAGCATGTACTGGTCGAGCGGTTCCATCTCCTCGAATGCCACCGCGTCCTGGGCGGCATCGAAATCATAGAGATTGCTCAAAATGTAGCGGAAGGTATTGCGGATCTTTTTATAATTTTCACCGACGCGCTGCATGAGCGCTTCCGAGCCGACTACGTCTTCGCGGAAATCTACGCTGGCGGTCCAAAGGCGAACTACTTCTCCCCCCAACCGGCTGGCGATATCGACCGGGTCAACATCGTTGCCGCGCGATTTCGACATGGCCTGGCCTTTTTCGTCGAGCGTCCACCCTGGCGTGACCACTTCTTTGTAGGGAGGCGTCGCATGCGTGCCCATCGCGCAGAGAAGGGAAGACTGAAACCATCCGCGATACTGGTCGCCTCCTTCAAGGTAAAGATCGGAGGGCCAGGGATATTCCGGCTCAGCCGCAACCAACGCCAGGTAGCTGGCTCCCGATTCGAGCCACACGTCGAAGATGTCAGTTTCTTTTTCGAACTTGGTTCCGCTGCAGTGCGGGCACTTCGTTCCCGCCGGAAGAATGTTGTCCGACTCGGGCATGAACCAGGCATCGGCGCCCAATCGCGCAAATAGCTCTACCACCTTGCGATTGATGGCCGGATCGTTCAGCGGCTTGCCGCAGCCCTCGCAGAGGAATACGGCGATCGGCACTCCCCAGACGCGTTGGCGCGAGATGCACCAGTCGGGGCGCGTCTGGATCATGTTCGATAGCCGCTCTTCGCCCCACGCCGGATCCCATTTCACTCTCTTGATTTCACTCAGCGTGCGCGATCGCAACGTGTCATCTTTGCCCTTGCCGCCGGGCATGGGCGTTTCCATGGAGATGAACCACTGCTCGGTGGCGCGGAAGATTACGGGGTTGTGGCAGCGCCAGCAATGCGGGTAGGAATGTTCAGTCTTCTCGCTATGCAGCAGCGCGCCCCGGCTTCTTACCAGGTCGATTATGGGTTGGTTGGCGTCCCAGACGCGCAGACCGTCATATTCAGGCAGGCCGTTGCGCAGCATTCCTTTTTCGTCGACGTTGCTGGTGGCGTCGAGTCCATATTTGACCCCGGTGAGGAAGTCTTCAGCGCCATGCGAGGGCGCAGTGTGGACTACGCCCGTGCCGGTGTCCATGGTGACGTAATCGGCGAGGACGCCGAGGACTTTGCGATCAAGAAACGGATGCTGGAAATTGAGTCGCTCGAGTTTGCGGCCAGGGAACTGCGCGAGCGGCCGCGGATCAGCGAGCCCGCATTTAGCGGCGACGTCGCCCGCGAGTTTTGCCGCGACCATGTAAACTTCGCCCCCGGATTCGAGCGCGACATATTCTTCATCCGGATGAAATGCCACAGCCATCGAAGCCGGCAGCGTCCACGGAGTGGTGGTCCAGATGATGGTCGAGACTTTCTTCCCGGCGAGCCCCGGGTCAATTTCCGCCGGATCGTCGAGCAGCGCGTACTTCACCCATACGGTTGGGCTGGTGTGGTTCTCGTATTCCACCTCCGCCTCGGCGAGCGCGGTTTCGTCGTGCATGCACCAGTAGACGGCGCGCAGACCTTTGTAGACGAATCCATTCTCGTAGAAGGAGAAAAAAGTCTTGAGCACGACCGACTCGTACTGCGGAGTCATGGTCGCATAGGGCTGATCGAAGCGTCCAAAGACGCCGATGCGCTTGAATTGAGTGCGCTGGAGATCGAGATATTTCTGCGCGTACTTGCGACAGGCATTGCGCACGGAAAGCGCAGGCATCTGCAATTTTTTGCCGCCCAGTTCCTTATCGACCTTGATCTCGATCGGCAAGCCGTGGCAATCCCAACCGGGAACGTAGGGCGCGTCAAAGCCGGCCATGGTTTTTGACTTGACGATGAAGTCTTTCAAGCACTTGTTCATGGCCGTGCCCAGGTGAATGGGGCCGCTGGTATAGGGCGGACCGTCATGCAGGATGTAAACCGGCGAACCCTTACGCGCCGCGCGAATGCGGTCGTAGAGTCGT
>JBAWAI010000262.1:0-30602 GCA_049589215.1 Terriglobales bacterium
GGATTCTATGAGCTCTATTGGTTCTACAGAAATTGGGGCCTCGTTCGGGTTCGCGAGGCTCCCGGAATTCTCCCGTTCTGGCGGGCCATCTTCGCGCCTCTTTTTTGCTACTCGCTCTTCAAGAAAATTCACACCACTGCGGAAACACGGCAGATAGATAGCTCGATCGCCGCAGGTCCTCTCGCTGCCTGTTGGTTTGTCTTCGAGTTGTCTTCGAGGTTGCCGGACCCGTTCTGGGTAGTCACATTCCTCAGCGTAGGAGTTCTTTTGCCGGTTCAAGCTACGGTTAACAGAATTAACCTTGCTGCCAGCCCAAGGCATAACAAGAATGCCACGTTTAGAGGCGGGTCTCTTGTCGTTCTTATAGTGGGTGGTCTTCTTTTCGCGCTCGCGATGCTTGGGACGTTTTTCCCTTCAAAGTAACGCGCGACCTTGTCTCGCCGAATCGCCCATGATTTTCAGCGTCCCCCAAGAGCGCAAATTGAATTTTCTTTTCGACCGGGTCGATGCGATCAACGAGCACCCGCACGCGGTCGCCCAAGCCGTAAGTCTTGCGCGAGCGCTGGCCGATGATCTGGCGTGTATTTTCGTGGTAAGTGTAGTGATCGTCGTCGTGGTCGGTCAGCGTTTGCAGCGGGACCAAGCCTTCGACGAACAGGTCGGCGAGTTCTACGAAGAGGCCGAATTTGGTGACGCTGATGATGAGGCCGTCGAAATCCTCTCCGATGCGGCTTTCCATGAACTTCGCTTTTTTCCATTCCATCAGCTCGCGTTCCGCGTCGTCAGCGCGGCGCTCGGATTGGCTCGACTCGTCGGCGATGGCGTGAAGTTCTTCGAGCGAGAGGGGTCCGCCGAGAGGTTCGAGCGATTTCTGATGTGCGTCGTGGTCGCGGCGCTTCGACCACGGAGATGGAGTTTCTTTGTCCCCTTTGAGCGGATGAGAAGGAGGTCCTTCGCTTCGCTCACGCTGATGAGGGTTTGGGGATTGGAGCGTCCCGATAGGTACTTGTCCATCCAACCTCTCTGGCGAGTCGCGCAGAACTTCCTTCAAAATGCGGTGCACGATCAGGTCAGGATAGCGGCGGATGGGCGAGGTGAAATGCGTGTACGCGGTTGCGGCCAGCGCGAAGTGGCCGACGTTTTCTTCGGAGTAGCGCGCCTGCTTGAGCGACCGCAGCATGAGGAAGCTGAGAATTCTCTCTTCCGGCGTGCCCGCGATTTTAGCGGTCAGCTTCTGGTACATGCGCGGCGTGATGTGGACTTCTTTGGGCACCTCGATGTCGCGCGCTCGTTTGCCGGTGCCGTGTGTGGCTCGGCGGTCGCCTTTAAGTTGCATGCGCTCGATGGGCAATGCGCCCACGCCCAGAGAGTAGCCGAAAGTTGCGGCGATTACTTCGAAGTCGTAAACGCGCTTGGCGTCGGGCTTTTCGTGGATGCGATAGAGTGAGGCGATGCGCTTGTTTTCCAGGTAATGCGCTACGCATTCGTTGGCTGACAGCATGAACTCTTCGATCAGGCGGTGCGCGACGTTGCGCTCGGAGCGGCTGATGCTTTTCATCAGGCCGGATTCGTCGAACTCGATGACTGCCTCGGGCAGATCGAAGTCGATGGAGCCACGACGCTCGCGCTTGCGATTCAAAATCTGCGCCAGGTCACGCATGCGCTCGAAGTGTTCGACCTGCGCCGCATAACGGGTGCGAGCTTCGGCGTCACCCTCAAGAACGCCATTCACCGCGGTGTAGGTCATCCGCTCGGCCGAGCGAATCACGCCCTCATTGATTTCGTAGCCAACGATTTCGCCGCGGTGATCGATCTCCATGGTGCAGGAGAGGACGAGGCGATCGACCTGCGGGCGCAGACTGCACAGGTCGGTGGAAAGCTCGAGCGGCAGCATGGGGACGGCACGATCGGGGAAATAAACGCTGGTGCCGCGCAGTCGGGCTTCGTCGTCGAGTGGGGAATTCGGCGCAACGTAGTGGGCGACGTCGGCGATGTGGACCTGCAATTCGTAATTGCCGTTTGCGAGATTGCGGACGTGGATGGCATCGTCGAAGTCGCGAGCGGTTTCGCCGTCGATGGTGACGATGGGGAGATCGCGGTAGTCGCGGCGGCGCTGGAGACTGGCGGCCGGAGCGGCGCTGTCTTCTTTTCGTTCGTCTTCCTCGGCCGCAAGTGCCTGCGCCTCTTGAATCACCTCGGGAGGAAAGCGATGCGGCAGGTGAAATTTCCTGATCATGATTTCGACATCGACGCCGAAATCGCTTTCCTGGCCGAGGATTTCGACTACTCGGCCGCGCGGATTTTGCGTCGCGCTTGGCCAGTCGGTGATTTCTACATCAACAACCACGCCTTCAAGATCCTGCCAGCCTGTGTGGCGAGCAGCCTGATCTCCAATGACGCGGTCCTTCGACTCTTTGGGGGACTCTGTCGCACCTGCGGCTTCATTTTTCCGCAATGATTTTCGGCCGCCGCCTGCAGCCGCGTCATCCACCGTTTGTGCCGAGGTCACCGAAGGCGGAATTTCCATTCCCGGCGGAATGATAATTTCCTGGCTTACTTTTTCGTCGATTGGTTTGATGTAATTGTGGCGGCGATCGTAGTGAAAGATGCCGACTACCGTCGGATGCGCGCGAGCGAACGTGCGCAGGATGCGGCCCTCAGCGCGGCCGTCGGGGCGAAACGAAGTTACTTCAACGAGCACACGATCGCCGTGCATGGAAGAGCCAGTGGCTGGGGGCGGAATAAAAACATCGCCGGTGAGGCGTGTTTTGAGATTCGGATCGAGCGTGGCGGCGTCGGGAATCACGAAGCCGTAGCCGTCTCGATGCATGCTGAGACGGCCGACCAGGGCGTTGCGGCCCGGCTTGGATTCGGTTTGCGGGATGGCGTAGTTTGCACCGTCGACCTGGCGCAGTTCGCCTTTCTTTACCAGAGCATAAAGGCGGTCGGCGAGTTCACGGCGCGCGTTGCCTCTTGCCCCCAGTTCGTGCAGCAACTGTTTATGGCTCGCCATTTTCTTCGGCTGGCGCGCGATGTGGCGAAGGATGGTGGAGTCGGAGAAAGGCATTTTATGATTTCGTAATCGGGTAATTTTTGTAATTGAACCTTTTGCCTCAGGCCGCCGGATATCGCAAGAACAAACGTGCAGGAATGAATTGCCCGATTGCCAAATTACAAACTCGACACATTTCTACTTCAAATATTTCTCCCGCAAAATTCTTCGATGGTGCAGTTCGTGGCCCGCGATTACGTAGACGACGGCGCGGGCGCTGATCGGCTTCTGGTTGGCGGTGCCGCGGCGTTCCGCGGCCTCGGGATCGAGCTGGCGAATCAGCTGTATGGTCGCGTTGCGGATGGTCGAGAACTCATGCAACAGATCATCCATCGCGCGGAGTCCGAAATTTGCTCCCGCAACATAATCGTCCTGCTCGAAGCCTTCGATCGGAGTCTCATCGCCACGCGCGATGCGCAGCACCCGATAGCTCATGATGCGCTCAGTGTCATTGACGTGGCCAAGCACTTCCTTCACGCTCCACTTGCCGGGAGCGTAGCGGAAGTCGGCGCTTTCGACGCTCACTTTGCCTAGGAGATCGCGCGTCTCCTCCGCCTGCTTTTGCAGCGTGGCCGCCATATCATCAGTCTGGACGAGAGAAATGTAGCGCTCGTAGTACGGGTCGTATTCGGAGGGATCGGGGCGATGAATGCTGGCGGTGAGTGTTGTCATGGGTCCTCGGGTGTTTGATTCCGAACGCTGCGCGATGGTCGCGCGGTGCGAACGCCACTCCCCATAGTACCGCGCTGCTGGTTGTGTTGGCGGACGCGCTAGTGTGCTTACGCATCGCCAAAAGCGCCTCCAAGCTGCCGACGTAACAAGAGTGTCCGCGCCTCCCATGATTCTTTCGTGCTACGAAAAAATGGCCGAGATCGCGAAATGATTACCCGCCGCCTGATTCCTCTGAATCATTAAGCGCGCACCAAGGGAAGCACGGAAAACCCTACAAAAAGCTGGATTTCCACAGCACTGTTGCGGCCACGCGGGAGTAGAATCATTTTGGCCACCGAAGTGCGGCAGTGGTCTCAATCCCTTATAAGGAAAGGATTTCGAGCACAATGTGGAAGCCCACGAATCAACCTGCGACTCCGGGACGACCGACCGAACCCGAGCGGCCAACGCCGTCCATGCCGACGACTGCACCCATGGCTAGTGAGCCTGCTGCCCCGCGCCCGGTAGTGACCACTACTTCCGACCAGGCCACAATTGGCAAATCGCTGGTGATAAAAGGCGAAGTGACCGGCTCTGAATCTTTGTACATCGACGGGCGGGTCGAGGGATCGATCAACCTGTCCGGCAACCGCGTCACCGTCGGCCGGAACGGCGTAGTCTCCGCGAACATCAACGCGCGAGAGATTGTGGTCCTCGGCAAAGTGCGCGGCAATCTCACCGCCAGTGACCGCGTGGATATTCGCAGCGATGGATCGCTGACTGGCGATGTAGTCGCGGCGCGCATTTCAATCGAAGACGGTGCCTTCTTCAAGGGCGGAATTGACATCCGCAAAGCCGGCGGCAAGCCGGAAGAAGTGAAGGCGGCTTCGGCATCGGTTGCGTCTTCGTCGGCTGAGCCGGCGATTGCGGCGCGCGCGTAAAGCGCTGTTCGCCGGGTATCACGATGCGCCGACCACGAGTCGCTCATCAGGGTTCGCTGATCGAGTGTCATTGAGCATCGAGGGCATCCCGTTATTCGGGGATGCCCTTTGTCTTTGCGGAGGCATCTCGAGGTCCGGGGCAGATCATCAATCGCCCGAGTGGAGCGACGCGGGGCATGCCCCGGGTCTGCCCGCCTGCAAATACAAACCAGCCTTTCACGGTTCTGTCCCTGACGACATAGTTTCGGCTGCTGAGCCCTCGGCGACGCGCGGATAAGTTGTGGCCTTTTTTCTCAGCAGATCAGCCGGCAATTCTGAACGCAGCAGCCACAGGCCCGCAGCCACCGCTGCCGCCCATGTCAGCGAACCTAGAGCGAACGCTGCGATGTCGTCGCTTCGCCGCCCATTGAGGGGCACGTTGCGCATGACTGTGTAACTCAATCCGGCGGCGATTACGCTGATGAGCGCGGCCTTGCTCAATTCCTTCCAGTTCAATCCGCTGAACGGAACCAACCCTCGAATATGGAGGAGCAGGGCGATGACAATGGTGTTGGCGGCGATGCCCAGGTCGGAGGCAATCGCCAGTCCTGTGACCGAGAGGGTACGAAATAGGAGCGAGTAAAGCGGCAGGGATGCGAGTGTGATCAGACTGCTCGCAATCATCGGAGTCAATGTGTTGCCGGAGGCGTAGAAGGCGCGCGCGTAAAGGGCCTGGCTCGACCACAGAGCGAGCGAGAGCGAGAACCAGAAGAAATAAGCGCCGGTCGATTCGGAATCGCCAAAGGTGAAGTGTCCGCGGCGGTAGACGAGATCGACAAGCGGAACTGCGATCGCCATCATCCATCCGGTCAAGAGTAGTGAAGCGGCCGTGATGCGATAAACAGAGGCGTTGACGATAGCGGCGAATTCTTCGTATTTCTTTTCGCCGTAGAGCCGCGAGAAAAATGGCAGCGACGCTTGTCCGACGGCTTGTCCGAGAATCGCGATCGGAACCGCAAAGAGGCGCTTGGCATAGTTGAGGCGCGCAATGTCGCCGATGCCGCTCGATGCGAAGTAGCGCAGGATCCAGTCGTCGGCCGCGACCAGCGAAACGCCCAGCATCAGCGGAATTGAAAGGTGCACCCATTCGCGAAACGCCGGGTTTTTGATATCGAACGAGATGCGGTAGCCGGTGCCGATCTTGGCTGCGCCGATGGCGTTGATCAAAAACGGACCGACGACGCTGCCGACCAGCGCGCCATAAGCCAGCGATGCGATGCCGAACTGACGGCCTCCGATGACGCCGCCGACGATGATGAAGACGTTGTAGATCAGCGGGCCAAAAGCGGGCAGCAGAAACAGCCGGTGCGAAAGGAGGACAGCGGAAACGACTCCGCCGACATAAAAGAAGATCTGCGCCGGCAGCAGGATGCGCGTGAGGTGCACGCAGAGTTGCAGCTGCTGAGCGGTGAAGCCGTGGAACATCCAGCCGCAGAATTGCGGCGTGAAAATTTCGGCGACGATCGTGCCGGCGATCAGCACTGTGGTCATCACCGTGATGATGATCGAGAAGGTCGTCTGCGCGTCTTGCTGGCGCTTTTGGGCGACAAAACGTGTGTAGATGGAGATGAACGTAATCGCGGCCGAACCGCCTGCAACCATGTAGTTGAGCCAGTCAGGCAACGTGAAAGCCGCAACATAGGCGTCGGTCTGCTGGCCCGCGCCGAAGGCATAGGCGATGTAAGCCTCGCGAATGTAGCCGATAACCCGCGAGAGCGTGATAGCGGTCATCATCAGCAGCGTGGCCGAGTACGCCGTGTGCTGGTGAGATGGCCGGAAGAAACGCAGAAGGCGCGTCAGCATCATTGGCAGGGTAACGCATCCGGTGCAGGCGCGGCCTGCGGATCAGCGGATTGAACCGGAAAAGGCAATCGGAATGGAACGCTGACCGGATTCGTCACTTTTTTGGTGTTAGCTGAGTCACAGGCGAGGTTGGTCATTGAGGCTAGGCTGAGAAGGGTCAAGAGGTGCCCAATGCCGATCGCCGATAACGTCAAGACCTTGCTCAACCACCGAATCTTCTCTTCCGTGTCGGTTCCGTTAGCCAGCGGCCTGGCGCGTTTGCATGGGCGCGGCGTGGAGCGGATATTTCTCGACGACGATGTTTGGATCCACAAAACCTCACATGGCTATTTTGCTTATCACCAACCTTACCTGCGGCTCGACCTGGCGCAGATGGATGAGGCCGCGCGGAGCCACTTCTTGTGGGGATACACGCCCAAGGACGGCGATGTTGTCATTGACGTTGGCGCTGGCGCGGGCGAGGAGACGCTGACTTTCTCCCACATCGTCGGCGAGTGGGGAAAAGTAATTTGCATCGAGGCGCATCCGCGTACCTATCGGTGCCTCGAAAAACTGGTGCGCTATAACCGCCTTGAGAATGTAATTTGCATTCACGCTGCCGCGATCGAACCGGGCCGTTCAATAGCCAGCATTGGAAACGAAGATGAGTATCTGGCGAACCATTTGGACGACGCCGCGGGAGTTTCCGTTCCGGCGACAACGATCGACGAGGTGCATCATCGCCTGAATCTGGGACGGGTCAATTTTCTGAAGATGAATATTGAAGGTTCCGAGCGGCTCGCAATCCGGGGAATGCGCGCAACGCTCCGGCAGACCGAGGTGCTGTGCGTGTCGTGTCATGATTTCCTCGCAAGAACGGACACGGATGACGGATACCGGACGAAGGATTTAGTCCGGGGATTTCTGCAACAGATGGGACTCGAGATAGCCGAGAGGAACGACGCTGGGCTCCCACCTTATATAAGAGACCAGGTCTGGGGTTACAACCGGCACCTTATGAGCGAGCCCGCAGCGTGAGTTCGCGGGCTTATTGTGGATCGTTCGATTTACTCACCCGAAGGCTGAAAGGGCAGCGCGCTAACTCCGTGCTAATTCCTGACCGAGCACGGTTGCGTTGCTGGCGAAGCAGAGGGCGGTTTCTGGGTCGACCTGGCCCGCACGAACGAGCTTTGCGATCTCGGCGTCGAAGTGCTGCATGCCTTCGTTCTCGCCCGCCTTGATGCAATCGAGAAGAGTGCGTCCTGGACGTTCGCCTTGCTCGACGCAATCGCGTGTGCGCGAATTGGACTTCAGGATTTCAACCACCGCGATGCGCTCGCCGCCGTCGGCGCGGGGAATAAGGCGCTGCGCGATGATGTAGCGGAACGTCTTGGCAAAACGCTCGCGCATAGACTGCTGCTCCGAGACGGCGAATGAGCTGACGATGCGCTCAACGGTCTTCAGACAGTCAACGGTCGTCATGCTGGAAAGAACGAGATGGCCGTTCTCGGCCGCCTCCAGCAGAATCTCGAGAGTCTCGCGATCGCGAATTTCCCCAACCATGATCACGCGAGGCGCTTGCCGCAGAGCCGCTTTCAACGCCAGAGTGAAATTGGGCGCATCGCTGTGCAACTCGCGCTGGTGCACGGTTGATTTCCGATGACGGTGCAGGAATTCGATTGGATCTTCGACGGTCAGGATGTGGTAGCAGTGCTGGTCGTTGATGCGGTCGATCAAAGCGGCGAGGGTGGAAGACTTGCCCGATCCGCTGCCGCCGGTGACGAGAATGATGCCGTTGCGCACGTGGGCCGCATCGTCGAGTTGCGGCGGAAGGTGCAGTGAACTGAAGGTTGGAACGACCGTGGGAATCACGCGCATCACGATCGCGCAACTGCCGCGCTGGATGAAAACATTGACGCGAAAGCGGGCGGTGCCGGGAAGTCCGTAGGAGACGTCGCAGGAGCCCTGTTCGCGCAGCGTGCTGATGGCCTGCTTGTTGGTGCCGATGACGTCAGAGGCAATGCGGCGCGTGTCATCGGCGGAAAGCGTGCCAACGCCGGGAAGCGCGACCGCGCTCAGCTGCCCGTGAATCTCGACTTGCGGCGGGCGATTGGGCGAGAAGATGAGGTCGCTCACCTTTTGCGAGGCGCGCAACATTCCCGCCAGCAGAACCGAGGTCGGAATCGAGCCTCGACTGGTTACGCCTTCGAAGGGAATTGAAACAGTCGAATTCCCCGGAGATGCCATGCCATGACTCCAATGATGATGCGGAGATTGGTGCCATCGGCGAAGTCGTGACGGATGACAACCATGCTCTGCCAGCCGATGGAGCTACACTTTGAATCTATCGCGATTGCGGCTGGGAGCGAAGAACAAGTAGGTCATAGACCACGGTAACGAGTCGAAAGAAAAGGCGCAGCCGAAGCCGCGCCTTGGATGAGCAGACCAGCGGTTTTATTGCTTTTTCGCGGGTTTCTTCTTGGTGCCGAAGGTGGTTTCTATTGGAGCGCCGATGTGAGCCAGCATGTCCTTGGCGTTTTGCGCCATTGGGCCATTGGGATCGAGCTCAAGATATTTTTGGAAAGCTTCCGCTGTGCCTGGCGCTTCGACCGGCTTGTTATCTTTGCCGAGCGTTTCTTTGCCGATCAGGTTGATGCCCTTGTAGTAGTAAGCGAGCGCCTTGGTTGGATCGGCCGCGATGACCTTGTCGAAAGCAACGACCGCGTCATCTACCTTGCCGGCGTTGGTGAGAACTGCGCCCTCGTTGAAATAGTAGGTAGCTGCGCCTTCCGGTGCCAGTTGGGCAGCCTGGTTGTAGGCAGCGATCGCGTCGTCCAATTTGGCGTCCTTCGAGTCCGCTTCGGCCATATTGTTGTAGTAAGCCGCGAATTTTTTATTGTTCTCCGGATCCTTGGCTGCCTGCTCCGAGGCTTTGCGCAGATCGATCGCCTTTTGATAATCGGCGATGGCGGTTTCGTAGCGTTTCTTTTTTTCGTCCGGATCGGTCTGCTTACTGGCAGACATGCGATAGGCATCGGCCAGTCGGTCCCAAACCAGGTCATGCGTGCTATCGACGGTGTTGGCATCGTTGAGGGCTGCGATGGCTTTGTCGAAATCGCCGGCAGTAATGTCGGCATTGGCCTCGGTAAGCTTGTCGTTGATCCCCTTGATGTTATTGCTCTCTTTGTTGATTTTCTCGCGCTGCTCCTGCTCGGCCTTGAGCTGTTCCGGTGTCTTGCCCTGACCGGCGGCGGTGAGGGCCTGCTCTTTCTTGAGATCGATATCGATCGGGGCTGGCTGGTCGCCCGAGACGATTGCGACGCCATTCAGAGCGTAAATCTGTTTGCCATCCTTGCTGAGCTTGACGTTGTATTTGCCGGGTACCAGGCCGAGCGAGAAGTATTCGCCCTTGCTGTTGGTCTTGAGCGAAAATTTGCGGCCGTTGTCGAGACTATCCCACTCGACGTCAGCGCCGGCGATCGGTTTTCCATCCACATCTTTGCAAACTCCTCGAACACTGGAGGTCTGAGAATGGGCCAATGGGGACGCCAGGACCGCGGCGAGCACGAGCAGAAGAGGAAAGACGAAATACTTGTTCATGATATGTCTCCAGCGAGATCTCGAATTTTTGCTGATCAGATTCTCAAATCGCAAATCTGGCTGCCCGCTAACCTGAGCGAGCCGCGACCCCGACATACGGAATCGGATCGTCGGCAGCAGCCTCGCGAAAGGCCCGCAGGCGCAACACACAACTGTCGCACACGCCGCATGCCTGATCCTCGCGCTGATAGCATGACCACGTTAAATCGAAGGGCGCATTCAGTTCAAGGCCAAGGCGCACAATCTCAGCTTTACGCATGGCGATGAGCGGCGTGACGATTCGAATCGTGCCCTCTTTTGTGCCGGTTCGAACGACTTCGTTGAAGGCACGATAATACTCCGGTCGGCAATCGGGATAGCCGGAACTGTCAGGCTCGACGGCGCCGATGTAAACCTTTTCCGCGCCCAGGACCTCGGCCCAACTGACCGCGACGGCGAGGAAATGCGCGTTGCGGAATGGGACGTAGGTAACGGGAACGCCCGCGGCAATGTGAGGCGGATCGTTGTTGTCTGCCCCATTGGCGTGCGATTCGGGGACGGCGATAGTTTCGTCGGTAAGAGCTGAACCCCCGATCGCGCGAAGACCTTCGTTACGAACGATAAGGCGATGGCGGATGCCGAGACGGTCGCAGATCGCCTCAAAGGCTCGACGTTCGCGGAGTTCGGTGCGCTGTCCGTAGCTGACGTGAAGGGCCGCGGTGCGATGGTCGCGAACCGCGAGGGCGGCGCAGACGGTGGAATCCATGCCTCCACTGAGGAGAACTATATTGATCGGATCATCGAGTGATCGGGTCATCGGGCGATCTGAAGAACTCTAAGTCTTTTGGTTGATTTTACGCTTGCCTCGGCCGCGCGCGAACAAGAGTGTCCGCGCTACACACCTTTCGCGGCCGGGTCCCAGATGAATTTGTGGAGTTGGAGGCTCAGGCGAGCTGGGACACCGTCCGCGAGGATCCATTCGGCTAGCTGTTCGGGGTCGAGGAGGCAGTGGGAGGCGTCGCGCGAGCCGGTCGCGTCTTTTTTGAAGGCTGGGGAAAAAAGAATCGCGTTTACGCGGGTGGCAACGTCGTGTTCGCGGATGAAGTCGCGGGCGAATTCATAGTCGGTGCGATCGGTTAGGACGAACTTTAATTCATCGTGAGGGCGAAGTGTCTTCAGATTTTCGATGTCGAAGGTGTCGGGTTCGCCGGAATGCGGACACTTCACATCGACTATCTTGACTACTTTTTTGGGGACTCGCGCGAGCGGGCGCTCGCCGCTGGTCTCGAGCAATACCTGGTAGTCAGCGTCGAGGAGTTGCTCCATGAGCGGGATTACGTCGCGTTCCTGCAACATGGGTTCGCCGCCAGTGATCTCGACGAGGCCGCCGTTCGGGCTCAGACGCGCGACCTCGCGGAGCACGTCGTCGAGCAACATTTTGCTTCCTCCATAGAAACTGAATTCGCTGTCGCACCACGAGCAGCGCAAATTGCACCCTGTGAGGCGGACGAAAACGCAGGGCAAACCTGCGTATGTCGATTCGCCCTGGAGAGATTTGTAGATTTCACTTATCTGCATTGGAAGCCAGCTGTCAGCTCTCAGGTAAATCTCATTCAGAATAGGTGGCTGTCGTTGTGTCTGTTTCGAAGACCGTCACGTCCTTTACGCGCACTCGGCCGTCGGTGGTGTTTTTCAGGCGGGCGTTGGTCTCGTCATAGAAATATTTCGACAGGTTCTCGGCGGATGGATTAAGGACCGTGAAGGGTTCGATGTCGTTGATCATTTGGTGATCGAGGCGATCGATGACGTGTTTCATTACGTCTTTCAGATCTTTGAAATCGAGCAACAGGCCGGCTTTGTCGAGCTCGGCGCCAGCGAGCGTGACCCGAATTTTATAGTTGTGGCCGTGCGGATTTTCGCACTTCCCCTTGTAGTTGCGGAGGTAGTGGCCGGCGGCGAATGTGTCTTCAACGGTTACTTCGTACATGAGTCCCCAATCAGGCTCGAATGTGTTTATTGTACATTTTGGGGGTTGCAGCCTGCGGAAAACCACCTCAGGCACTGAAGCCCAAATCAAGACTAACGGGGGATGTTCGCGAACGCTGTGGAGCACTGAACGCTTGCCGACCTGACTTCGCCCGACAATAATGCTGTCTCGGTTGAACGCCATTGTCACTTACTTCTTCACCGCCTCGAACTTAAGCACTCCTTCGCCTGGCGGGATGGAGTTGTACCACGGCTCGGAAACCTGCTTTTCGGGATAGTCAGATCCCGGCCCGAGATAGGTGAAAGCGGCGAATATGAAGGGAACGCCCTCAGACTGCAACACAGAGTTGCGATCGGTCACTTGCAGGTGGAGGTGGGCGCCGGTTGTGTTCCCACTATTGCCGAGGAGCGCGAGCATCGCTCCGCGGCGAACACGATCGCCCGTTCGCGCCTTGATGCTTCCTCGTTGCAGATGGGCATAAGCGACAAAACGGTTCCGGGCGATCTGAAGGACAATGTGGTTTCCGGCAATGTTGTCGAGCGTGACGGGAGGCAGAACGCGCGGAGTGTTGTCGGGATATTCGTCCACAACTTCCGTGATCTCGCCATCCGCCACGGCGAGAACCGGTTCCCCAAAGCCCCACCAATTTTCGTTCTTACTTGACCCGTCGTGACGAGTGTCCTGATTGGGTCCGACCTTGACCCAGTCAATGGCGAAACGTTCCGGCAAATAGATATGGCCGTCAGCTGCGAAAATACTGCGGCGGTGGTCCGAATCATTGGCCGGGCCATTGCCAGCGAGCCAAGTGCCGCCGCCAAAGGGAGGGGTTAAGACCGGGACCGGATCCTCGCTTACCGGGACTGAAAAATCTTCCAGCGTTGCGTCAACGGGTTTATCGGCTCCCGCCGGAGTCGAGGAAAAAACCAGCTGATGCCTGAGGTTCGCAGGCACAGGCTTATTCACCGGCGACTCGATCCACAAGAACACGACATTTCGACCGCCGGGATCGAGCGTTCGAGTGTTACCGCTGCCCGCACTCGAACCGGCGGACATCGTCATTGGCGCTCCGACACGGATCATTGCGGCCGACAGCTTGTCGCCTTCAAGAGTGGCGAGCGGATCGGGATTTTCCGGAGCAGCGAAAACTGAAATGCGCTTCAGGGTCAAGGGCACGACGTCGAAGTTGGTGAGATGAAGCTCGTAGACCAGGACTTTATTTTTGCCGATCGTCACCGGAATGGGTGGTGACGGGCATACCACCTCAACGCGCGGCCCTCGTTCTCGGGCGAAACAAGCAGAGAGCAAGATGAAGGCGATGGAAAGAATAAAGATGGTTCGCGTACCGCGAGTCCGCGAGAGAGAAGACTCATGCTGACCTGATTTCAGCTCGATGCGATGTTTCACCCCCTTAAGACGTTGCAAGTTAATGGACGTAAGCAGGGGACTGCTCGCGATGGTTGCGGCAACGGTTACAAATAGCTTTCAAAAATCATCTTCGGAATATGTCGGCGGAAGTCATCCAGCCATCGGAAGGCATCTATTGTGCGGCGCAGTAAAGGATGAGCAGCCCGCCGCCAATCGTAATCAGGTCTTCAGCGACTGCGGCGACGATGTCTGGTACGTGAGCTTTGGCGACGACAAGATGGCGAGTGTGATATCCGGCAAAGGCTCCGACAACCGCGCCGGTCGCGGCAAGCAGTGCTGAAATAGGCAGGCTGATACCGGCGCTGGTGGCGATTGCCAGACCACACGCTGCTCCAAAGAAAATACGTGCGCCCAAGCCGAAGGGTGCCGTGCGCGCGGGAGTGTTGGGCAGCTTATCTGCGATCAGCTCGGCGATCGCCAGCAGCGTGAAGATTATCAACGTGGCCGGACGATTGATGAAGGCGAATCTGGTTCCGGCGAAATGAAGCCAACCGAGACGCGCGGCCCAACATACGAGTGCTGGGGGCGTGAGCGAGCGCAGGCCGTTTACGAAGCCAAGAAGGAAGGTTACGAGGAATGGCATAGTGTTGTCGCTGCCCCGATACAGCGTCATCTTATGATAAATGTCGCTAAGAGGGGTCAGGGTTTATTGACCGGGGAAGCGACTGATGGGTTGAGATGCGAGGATCGACGGTTTCCGTTCTTGGACAACGGCCAGGCGAGGATGGGGAATTGCGTGGTGAAAAACATAGGGGGGGTAGTCGGTATTTATCGACAGCTGGGACCCCATGCGTCACTCGTGTAAAACTGAACCGTATACCAATGGCGCTCCAGTCGACGCATACGAAAAACTTCACAGGGTATGCCCTTATATTTGCCTTGATGATGCCCATCAGCCACAGATAGAGAGTCTGTAGGATCAAAGACTACGTAAACGAAGGTGTCCTCTCCGCCCCATCCCCAGCTTTCCCACTCCAGATGTTTCAGTTCGCCGTTGTTCGGTTCCGGCTGCGCCGAGAGTTCAGCCTTATATTCGCGCGAACGCATGGCCCATTTCGCAGTGGTTGCGAGCGCGGAGTTATATCCGACCAGGACCCACCAGATGCCGGCGAGTGCCGCAAAACTGAATGTTGCGATGATCAGGATTACGATTTTGTGGTTGCGCTTCATGGCGGAACTTTACGACGAACCTCGCATACTTTTCCACCGCTGGCGAATCCAGGCGGAGCGCTCATTGACCCGGCGGCGCCTGGCACTACTCCAGGCAGAGAAGGACGAGTCAATTCAGTCGGGGAACAGGCGCCGATGGGGTGCACGTGAATCAGGAAGTCGGCCGGCCGCATTCTGGTGGCATCGCGGGCTTCGCTAGTTGGCAGTCGGGGTTAGGTGGACATCAAAGAATCATGTTGCAATAGCAACATTACTATGTTGTAATAGCAACATTGGAGGCGAGCCATGAACCAGGCACTGGACGCGATTTTTCAGAGACGAGCGATCAAGGTCTTTGAACCCGGGGAAATTTCTGAAGAGGTGCGCGAGCAAATTCTCAATGCCGCGCGGCAGGCGCCATCGAGCTTTAACAGCCAGCCTTACAGGTTTTATTGGGTGGGGTCCACGGCACAGAAGGTCGCGGTGGCGAAGCTGTGCCTGGGACAGAAGCCGGCGGAGACCGCGTCCGCGCTCGTGGTGGCCGTTGCGGACCTCGGATCGCTGTCGGCCACGGCGCAGGGCCAGATGGAGTGGATGCGCAGGAGCAACTTCACCGAAGAAAAAATTCGCGCCTACGAGCGGAACGCAAAAATCGGCAGGATTCTGTTTATGCCAGGGCCGTTTGGAATGTTTGCAACAATCAAACGAGTACTTTTCCGGCTGCTAAATTTGCGGATGGTGATCGGGATGCCGCCGCTGTCACGGCAGGACCTGTTCAAATGGGCGACGAAGAGCACGTCGCTCGCCTGCCAGAATCTGATGATCGCCGCCGAGGTGCTGGGAATGAACACTTGTCCGATGGAAGGATTTGATGGCCGCAGGCTCTCTCAATATCTGGGATTGTCGGAGCGGGAGCAGGAGATTGTGATGGTGATTGCGATCGGGAAAAAATCGTGTACTTACAACGAGGCACCGCAGTGGCGAAGGCCTCTCGATGCGACGGTGACGGTGCTATGAATATCATCCCCGCGAAAGAGATTCCCGATGACATTCTGAAAGACTCGGTGCTTGCGCATATTGCGGCGGCGTATTTCTCGGTAGGAAAGAGATTGGAGCGAAAGACCCAGTGCTCGGCGACCCGCGGATTTATTCTGTCGACATTGCACGGGGGGACAGCGCTGAATTCGAATCAGATTGCCACGAGCCTGGGTTCGGACCGGACCGTGGTGCACCGGGCGATCAAGTTACTGGCCGAGGAAGGACTCGTAGCGGAGGAGAAGGCAAAATCAGGCAGAGCGATTCTGGTTCGGCTGACGGCTAAGGGAAGGAAATACCGGGAACGGCTGATCGAAGCTCGGCAGGCCGCCGATGAGAGCGTGCGGCGGCAGATGAACTCGGAGGAGCGCGAGACGTTGCTTCGGCTTTTGAAGGTGGTGGCGGAGTGTGAGTTCTAAGGACGGGAATATGACTGATTTCGAAATCACAATTCGCGAGGGTGGGCCGGGCGATCTCGAAACTATTCTGGATCATCGGTGGTCGATGTTTCGGGATATGGGCGAGGGGTCGGTTGAGGAATTGGATCGGATGGTGGAGGTGGCGCGGCCTTGGCTGGCGCGGGCTTTGGCGGACGGGACTTATCGTCACTGGCTGGCGGTGGATGGGGCTGGGCGCGTGGCGGGTGGAGGCGGAGTGTTGCTCTCGCCGTGGCCGGCGAATCCTTTTGACCCTTGCGTTGAGCGGGCGGTGATTTTGAATGTCTATACGGAGGCGGAGTTTCGGCGGCGCGGAATTGCTCAGCGGGTGATGGCTGTGATTATTGCGTGGGCCGAAGCGTATGGATTACGTGGAGTGAACTTGCATGCCAGCGATGAGGGACGGGTGCTGTATGAGAAATTGGGATTCGTGCAGACGAATGAGATGCGGTTGAGGTTTGGTGGGAGAGAATGAAACCTGCAGGGGTGGGAGTAGGGCTTCGCGGAGACGGGGCAGGCCTTGTCTCTACCGGTGTCAGAACGCGATGTTGAGGTTCGAAAAATGAGAGTGTCCACGTTGTTCGATCTTGGACATGCCTTGTTTTGAAGGTGTTATGCAACCCAAGGGCCACTCTTTGGAATCATGCTAACCTTCTGGTTCCGGTTCCGTCTATCTCTATGCAAGACGAGGTCAGATCGCTTGTAGAGGATAGAGACGGAACATGCCGGCCGATTCGCTCGTAGTATCAATTCCGGTTGGCGACACAGCCCGAGGCATGAGGGCATACGAGGAAAATCGGACCCAGAACGCCACCGTGAGGGGCGCATTGGCAGCGCAAGGCAACCGCATCGACGACACGAGTTTGATTCGTGAGGCGCAGCAGGGAAACCGCGCCGCCTTCGAGGTGCTCGTGCGCCATTACGATCAGTCAGTGCTGCGGCTGGCGCTGCACCTGACGCAGTCCGAGACCGATGCGCAGGACGTTTACCAGGAAGCCTTCCTCAAAGCCTATAAGAACCTCGGCAGCTTTCGGTTTGAGTGCTCCTTCTATACGTGGATCTACCGGATCGTTACCAACCTGTGCCTTGATCATCTGCGAAAACGGAATGTGCGCAAGGAAGATTCGCCGATGGCGACCGATAGCTCCGGGGAAGAGTACAGCGTGCTCGAGCAATTTGCGGATGTGCGGGCGGGGGCGAATCCGGAGCGCGATTTGATGCGGCGGGAGCTGGGGAAGAAGATTGGCGCGGCTTTGTCGAAGCTGACTCCGCGGGAGCGCATGGTTTTTGAGTTGAAACATTATCAGGGACTGAAGCTGCGGACTGTGGGCGAGATGCTGAACACGACGGAAGAGACGGCGAAGAATACGCTGTTCCGCGCGACGCAAAAGTTGCGCAGCGCGCTGGCGGAGATGCGATGAAGGCAGCGACGAGCTTCGAGTTCCGAGCCGCGAGCAAGCAGATCCTGGAAGTTCGCGGAGCGTTCTCGAAACTCGTGGCTCGAGGCTCAAGATTCAAGACTCAATAGGGTACGAATATGAAATGTGATTGGGTACAACAGAATATTCTTTTCTACGTTTATAACGAGCTGGAAGACGATGCTCGGTATGAGGTGGAGCAGCACTTGGCGCGGTGTCCGGAGTGCGCGGGCGAGCTGAAGGCGGCGCGGAATTTTCATACCGCGATGTCGCAGAATCCGGTGACGGAACCGACCCCGAATCTGCTGGCGGCTTCGCGGATGCGGCTGCAAGAGGCGCTCGAGACAACGTCGCAGGGCGGGTTTTTGCGACGGATGATTTTTGAGCCGACGACGTGGCTGCGGCAAGTCAGGATGGCTCCCGCGATGGCGGCGGTGCTTTTCATGGTTGGATTCGGCGGCGGAATTGGGGCCACTTATAACTTCATGGCGAACCGGCAGGGTGGTAGTGGCGGCGCGAACGCTGCGCTGGTCGACCCGAACACGACGCAGGCGCCGGTGGATGCTTCGGCCATCACTGGCATTCGGTCGGTGACGCAGGAGCCGGGATCGAACCAGGTCAGCATCAAGTACGACACGATTTCTACCCAGGAAGCGCAGGGCTCGCTGAACGATCAGCGCATCCAGCAGCTGCTGCTGTTTGCGGCGCGCAACAACTACAATTCGGGCGTCCGCATGGACTCAGTGGATGTGCTGACGCAGACGCCGAACGATTCGCGAGTGCGTGAAGTGCTGATGTATTCGCTGCAAAACGACACTAACGCTGGCGTGCGCATGAAAGCGCTCGATGGACTGAGCGGGCTGGTGCGGCAGGATGAGCAGGTGCGGGATGCGGTGTTGCAGGCGCTGGTGAACGATGGAACTCCCGCGGTGCGGTTGCAGGCATTGCGGCTAGTGGAACCGATGAAAGCGGACAGCAAGGTGCGCGCGGCGTTGATCCGGGTATCGAAGTTGGATCAGAATGCTTCGATCCGCTCGCAGGCTCTGACCATGCTGGAGCAGACACCGGAGTTGGATTAAGGGGAAGCGTCGCTGGTCGTTAGTCGCTCGGAAAAACGCTCGACCGACAACGAATGGCAGACGACTAGTGGTCAATCACGGACGGCTGACAACGGACCGCCAACGACGGACGACCGTCGACAGACGACGAAGTAATTCAAGGAGACATTCATTGAAATACGCAATCAAATTCGCTGGCGTGACCACGGTGGTGCTCGCGCTTGCATCGCTGACCCTGGCTCAGGAGGGCCGGGTTTATCGCGAAGGCAGCAACTGGGTACAGGAAGTCAAGGGCGAACTCAGCGGGGCGAAGAATCTTCGCGTAAAGCTGGACGCGGGCTCGGTCAAAGTTGAGGG
Source organism: Terriglobales bacterium (assembly GCA_049589215.1). Lineage (GTDB taxonomy): Bacteria > Acidobacteriota > Terriglobia > Terriglobales > Acidobacteriaceae > Acidiflorens. The sequence continues at coordinate 18,911 of JBAWAI010000262.1, forward strand.
CGGATCGCAACCAAATATTACATACGTTCTTCATCGTCGCGCTTATACCTCTTCGGAACAGAGTGCTCGTCACGAATTCGAATCAAACCGGATCACGACCATGATCAAGGGAGACACGGCGTGGATTGTGGCCGAGGGCGGCCATGAGAACCGCAAGTGCTCGGACGATTTGGTCATCAACGTTCCGCGCCAGACGGATTTTGCGCGCGTTGAGACTGGCGGCGGAAGCGTGGCCGCAACCGCACTGTCCGGGCACGTGGAAGTTGAAACGGGCGGCGGGACGATTCACGTCGATGACATCGGCGGAGAAGCGCGAGTTGAGACAGGCGGGGGCAACATTGACGTTGGAACGGTAGGCGGCGATGCGGTTCTTCAAACCGGCGGAGGCAACGTTAAGATTGCGGCCGTGAAGGGCAACATCAAGGCGGAAACGGGCGGCGGCAACCTGGTGGTGCTTTCCGGCCTGCAAGGAGCGGTGCTTGAGACTGGCGCCGGGAGCATCCGGCTGGATCACTGCACCGGGCACGTGAAGGCTACGACGGGCGGCGGCAGCGTTGACCTCGGCGACATTGGTGGAGCGGTCGAGATCGAGTCGGGCGCAGGTAGCATCCGGCTGGCATCGGCGCAGGGTCGCGTGGAAGCTCAAACCGGAGGCGGCACGATCCAACTGGATCACGCGACCTCGGTGCGAGCGGAAACGGGAGCGGGCGGGATCATTGTAAAGCTGGTGTCGTCGTCGGATTTGCGCTCGAACTCTACGTTAGAGACGTCGGCTGGCGACATCACTGTTTACCTTGCCAAGGATCTGCCGATCACCGTTCGCGCTTCGATTGAGATTGCCAACGGACATACGATTCGCAGTGACTTTGGCGATATTCACGTATCGAATGAAGGCGGGAACTGGCCGGGGCCGCGAACTGTAACCGCAGATGGCAAGTTGAACGGCGGCGGGCCGGTGCTGAAGGTGCGCACGAGTTCAGGAAACATCAGCTTTCTGCGACTGGCTCAGAAGTAGAAGTGCGTCGTTGGTCGTCGGCACACTGGGTATGATCGGCGTCGCGGACGCGAGTCAGGTTAGCGACACACACCGCGAAGCTGGCACACCAAGCGTGCGACAGACGTCTGCCGACCGGCAAAAATGGCGAAACGACAAACACAGATTTCGGGAGGACTTATGACCCATCGCTTTCTGCTTGGCATTTTGCTCCTGTTGCTCGTGATCAGCGCGCCGGCTGCCCAACGGGCTACCGAAGGAACCGGCGAGAGCTGGATTTTCAGTTCGGATGAAGGCGGGAGCGGGTCTTCGTATCTGGGCGTCGATATTGCCGATGTGACGGGCGAGCGGCTCTCCGAGTTGAAGCTGAAGGAAGAGCATGGAGCGGAGATAACGATGGTGGATTCGGATGCTCCGGCGGGAAAGGCAGGACTGAAGGAGCACGACGTCATTCTCAATCTGAATGGTACGGCGGTGGATAGCGCGGCCCAGTTGCGGAGGATGATTAAGGAGACGCCGTCAGGCCGGGTAGTTTCGCTCGGCATCAGCCGCGACGGCCAGCCGATGACGATCAAGGTGCAACTGGCGGACCGCAAGAAATCGGTGTCGTGGTCGCCAGAGGCTCATGAATACAAGTTCGAAATGCCGCAGATGCCGGCCATGCCGGATATCGATATACCAATCTCGGTGGTCATAGCGCATTCGTCGCTGCGCAGCGGGCTGATGGTGGAGAACATTACGCCGCAGTTGGGAGAGTTTTTTGGTGTCAAGAGCGGCAATGGCATATTGGTGCGCTCGGTGGAAAAAGGCAGCCGGGGCGAGAAGGCCGGGTTCCGCGCGGGCGATGTGATCGTGAAGGTCAGCGATCAGATCGTGCACGACTCGTCCGATTTCACGCACGCGTTGCACGACGCCAAGGGCGGTTCGGCATCGGTCACCGTGATGCGCGACAAAAGAGAGCAGACGCTTACCATTACCTTGCCTGCCAAGAAAGATTCGGGGCGGCTTTTGGAGAATGCGCTTGACGTCGCCGATCTGACGGCTCAGCTGCACACCGCAGAAAATGCGGCGCACATTGCGCCCAAGGCACTTGAGAAGACGCTTGAGGACGCGGCGCGTGCACAGGAAGCAGCACAGGATGCGGCCAAGGAAGCCCAGGACGCCTGCCGTGAGCAAGTGGAAGGCGCGCAGAAGGATATGGAGAAGCAGCTTCAAGATGGGCAGGAGCAGTTTCGCGAGCGGCAGAAAATGATGCAGGATCGCCAGCAGAAGATCCAGCATGAGATGTCGGGCGAGTGGACTGAGATTTGAGCGTTTCAAAGCTGAGACCACGTCGAAAGCAGACTTTATCGCAAACACTGAAGCGCCGCGCCACCCGAAGGCAAGAGTGAGATCGGGCTGGGCGAATCGTCCTACCAACCGGCGAATGACCGGGCGTTTAGGGGTTTGGAACGCGACTCTCTGACCGCAGGGTTACTCAAGTACTCTCATAGCCTATAAGTGGAGTGGCCACATTCCACAGCGGTTCATTAACCATGGTTACCTATCGTCGTCATTAATCTCTCGCTAAGCTTGATGTGCGATGGCTTTGCGCGCCCTATTCTTCTCAAAAAATCCGGACATCAATACGATACTGACGGCCGTCTGTCAGAGCGCGGGCGTACGCGTCGAGGTCTGCGACGACATCTTTACGGCCATTGAGAAAGGGACGAAACAGCGATTTGAGATTCTGCTCGTGGACTGGTCGAGCCAGCCGGAGGCCGGTTTTCTGGTGAAGCGGGCCCGGGAATCGGGCCCGAACAAGCAGTTTGCTGCGGTCGCTGTCGTCAATCGCGATCCCTCGGCGGCGGAGATGCGGGAACATGGGCTGGAGTTCCTGATCCACTTGCCGGTGTCGGAGACGGAAGCGCGGGACGTACTCGGGAATGCGATGCAGAAGGCGCAACCCGGCGGCGCGGAGAGCTCGGTGAGTGCCGAGACCGACGAGGAGCCGGCCGAAGCGGCGCGGGGGGCGGCTGAGAGTTCTCCGAAATCAAATGCAGACCAGCCAACGCACGAGGATGCGGCGCACTCTTTTGAATCGGGCGAGGACCAAGCGAACGAAGGGGAAAATGCGGGCGACGCGGAACTAGCTATTCCGCGCAACTATGCGCTGGTTGTGCAGCAGACATTGGCTGTGGCGCTCACGCTGGCAGCTGGATTTCTGCTCTGGAGCGGGCGCGATGGGATGATCGGCTTCGCGAGGTCTCCGGAGCGCAAAGGCGCGGTGCTGAAAGAGTCTCTCGTTGCATACTTTCACCTGGAACCGCCGGATACGATGCCGGTGATCTCCGCACGGCGGGAGGAGGTCACAGTGGGACCATCTGCGACGCTTTCGGCGAGCGATGGATCGGGAGCGCAGAGCAGTCAGTTGCAGGTGGTGGAAGGCGAGCCGGCGCTTGACGACTCGCACGAGCAGCTGCGCAAGGCGTCAGATTTCCCGCTGCCCGCGCCCCAACTGAATGTATCCACGGCGGCGCCGCCGAGTGCGCGCCGGGCGAACATTCCGGAGAGTATTCGCAGCTCGGCTCCAATTGCGCCGCCAGTTGTCGTGACCGTGAACCCGGCGCAGATGATGCCGGTTTCGTCACCTTCAATTCCCGCGCCCTCGTCGCAAACATTTACCGAGCCTGTGCCAGTGAGCGAGGAGACCGAGCGCGGGCTGCTGCTGCACAGCGTGAACCCGGATTACCCGGCGGAAGCGCTTTCACAGAAGCTGCACGGGCCGGTTGTGTTGCAGGCCACGATTGGGCGCGACGGAAGCGTCGAGGACCTGAAGATTATTCGAGGATATTTTGTTCTCGGCAAGGCGGCGATTGCGGCCGTGAAGCAGTGGCAGTTCAAACCCTATAGCTTGAACGGGCATTCCGCGCGCACGCAGACCGTGATCACGGTGATGTTCGATCTACCGCAGAGCTAACGCCCGTTTCAAAATTTCGCGGAAACAGTCTAATGGTGGTCGTGGTGATCGCCTTTATCCGGGATCGGCGGGGAAACTGCGGGCGCTCCGCTTGTGGTCTTCTTCAAATATTCTTGCACGCCGGGCGGTAGCTTTTCGATGCGCGTGAGAAGAGCCGCGAGTTTCCACATGTCATCGCTAGAGAGCGATTTGTCCCAGGCGGGCATGCCTGAGTAGCGAATGCCATTCTTGATGACATAGAAAATGTGCCACTCGGGATCGTCATCAGGATCGGTGATGAGATTCGGAGGCGGAGGGTAGAGCGAATGCGCGAGCGCCGAGGGCTGGCGATTGACGTCCCCATGGCAAAGGGCGCAGTTCATGGTGTAGATCTTGAGGGCGTCGATGAGATTGTCGTCGGTGACAGGAACGGGATTGCTCAGATGCGGAGCGTGGCGTTCGACAGAGCTATCGAGCGCGCCCATGGCGATCTGGCTCTCGAGCTTTGGCGGAGAAGTGTTGGCGCGCATTGGCACAAAACCGAGCAGGGCGGTGCCGACCGCGATAAGCAGCAGGAGCACAACCGCGAAGACGATCCCGAAAATAAATTTGCCCATGATCGAGCCCTCAGCTTCCCATGCGCCCGCGAAGCGAGCGGGAACGAAGCCTTGTTTCGGCAATATACATTACAACGGTTGCGTGCGTCGTTGGGCGAGTTGCTGTGCGAAGCGCCCTCAAGCACAGGTAGGGTCAGTAGGCGTGCAGGCGGCGGGCTTCGCGAACCAGGTCGCTTACTTTGGGCAGAAAAAATTCCTCCTGCGGCGGAGAGAACGGCACCGGCGAATCGAGCGAGGCGATGCGGACGATGGGGCCGTCGAGATCGTCGAACGCCTCTTCGTTGATGATGGCGGCGACCTCTCCCGCCAGGCCTCCGGTGCGGGAGTGCTCGTGAAGGATGATGACCTTGTTTGTCTTCTTGACGGTCGCGGTGATAGCTTCGCGATCGAGCGGCGAGACGGTGCGCAGATCGAGAACTTCGAGTTCGATGCCTTCCTTGCTCAATAGTTCGGCGGCCTCGAGCGCGGTATAGAGCATGGCCGCGTAGGTGATGACGCTGAGATGGCGGCCCTCGCGTGCGACGCGGGCTTTGCCGATCGGGACCGTGTAATCGCCGTCGGGGACTTCATCTTTGATCCGCCGGTAGAGATATTTGTGCTCGAAAAAGATTACCGGGCTGTTGTCGCGGATTGAAGCTTTGATCAATCCTTTCGCGTCGTAGGCTGTTGCCGGGCAGACGACTTTGAGGCCGGGAGCGCGCACGAACCACATCTCGGGATTCTGCGAATGAAACGGGCCGCCATGGACATTGCCTCCGCTGGGTCCGCGGATGACGAGCGGCGCGGGCGCCTCCCACCGGTAGTGCGAGCCGGCGACCATGTTGACGATCTGGTTGAAGGCGCATCCGATGAAATCCATAAACTGAAATTCGGCGACAGGGCGCAGGCCGGTGAGCGAGGCGCCGAAGGCCGCGCCGACGATGGCGGATTCGGCGATGGGCGTGTCGATGACGCGCTCGGCGCCGAAGCGGTCGATGAAACCGTCGGTGACTTTGAACGCGCCGCCGTAGATGCCGATGTCTTCGCCAATGCAGAAGACGGATGGATCGCGCTCCATCTCTTCCCAGATTCCCTGGCGGATGGCTTCGAGGTAGGTTAGGGTCGGCATGGTTAGGATCAGTCGTCAGTCAGTTACGGCCGACGATGCGAATTGCTGGCTTGTTTGACTCTTCTTTGCTCGCCTTTAAAGTCTACCCTACAACAAATTCAAATTGGGCTCGCGGCCGGTTAAGGTGTGTGTCGCGCGGTTTACATTCTGAGATACAATGTATCTCATTAGAGAATTGACCTGGAGAAACTGGCGTGGCGACTACAGAAATGGTTCATGTTCGGGTTGACAAACGAATCAAGGTGCGGGCAGCGAAGGCGCTCGCGTCCATGGGGTTGTCGGTTTCCGACGCCGTGCGCGTGCTGTTGACGCGGGTCGCGGCCGAAAAGGCGCTGCCGTTCGAGGTCAAGGCGCCCAATCCTGCAACGGCAGCCGCGATGCGGGAGGCGCGTAAAGGTGGGCTGCGCTCGTTCTCGAAAGTTCGGGAGTTGATGGCCGACCTCAATGCGGAGGATTGAGAGCACGAATGCTTTCCGGCGCGATTTCAAACGCGAGATGCGCGGACAGCATCGTCGCGATGTCGAAGATCTGTTGGGATCCGCGATTGGGTTACTGGCTGAAGACAGGCCGTTGCCGGCAAAGAATCGTGACCACGCTCTGACAGGGGAATGGGACGACTTTCGGGAGTGCCATCTCAAACCCGATCTGTTGGTGATCTATCGCAAGCTCGCCGAGAATGTTCTGCAATTAGTTCGCATGGGCTCGCACAGCGAGTTGTTTGATTAATCCGGCTGCTTAGCGTTCCCGTTGCGCTTCCAATCGATGTGCTCGTGGCCCCAGGATCTGACCGACTGCAAAATTGGGAGGACGGTTTCGCCGTGGCGGGCTATGCGGTATTCGACGCGCGGGGGAACTTCGGCGTAAACCTTGCGGCTGATCAGGCCTTCTTCTTCGAGATTGCGCAGAGTCTGGGTCAGCACCTTGTGCGAGATGTCGGGCATCAGGCGGCGGAGCTCGTTGAAGCGGCGCATGCCGGAATCGAGCCAGTAGAGGCAGATGAGGCTCCACTTGCCGCCAATGGCGTTCATGGCCGCGGTGAGAGGGCATTTTGTGGGCTCGGCTGACTGCGGTTCGTCGTCTGGTTGCGTGGCGGCTTCGCGAGATGCGCGAGTGGAACGGCCTGTGGAACCACGTTTTGTGGCGGCGTGTTTTGTTGCAAAGCGTTCCATCTGGTTACTCGATAACCTCAAAGTGCATTCTTGCTTTTTTGTGCGCACTACGCAAGCATGCAGCTACTTGTGGAGATAACCCTCTCACGATAGCCGGCGAGGACGCCGGCGCTACTCAAATCTGAAGGCGTTCAACATGATCTTACTTCGAAGCATGCGAATTGGTTTGGTGGTGGTGTCCATGATTGGCTGCTTCTTGCATTCCGTGGAGACTTTTGGGCAAACTGCGCAAACTACACCGCGCGATGGACAACATGATTTTGATTTTGGGCTCGGGATCTGGAAGACGCACATCAAGCGGCTAGAGCATCCTTTGAGCGGGTCGAATAGCTGGGTCGAATATGAGGGAATTTCTGCAGTGCGCAAGGTTTGGAATGGCCGCAGCAGTCTCGGCGAAACCGAGGCCGATGGACCGGCCGGTCATCTCGAACTGCTATCTTTACGGCTCTACAATCCGCAAGCGCGGCAGTGGGTACTGACTTATTCGAGCAGTAAAGGCGGAACCCTGAGCGTGCCGTCACAAGGCGAATTCAAAAATGGGCGCGGCGAGTTTTACGATTCAGAAACGTTGAATGGCCGAGGCATTCTGGTGCGGCAGGTGTGGTCGGATATCACTCCGAGTTCATGTCACTTCGAACAGGCATACTCCGACGACGGCGGCAAGACGTGGGAGGTAAATTGGAGCGCGGTGGATACGCGGGTGAGCGATGCGGAAGCGCCGAAAACGGCGGCGCAACCTGGCGAAGAACTCGCGGGTCAGCATGATTTTGATTTTCAAATCGGCTCGTGGAAGCCGCGAATCTCGCGGTTGAAAGAGCCGCTGACCGGCTCGACGCAATGGATGGATTATGAGGGCAAGACGGTGGTGAGCAAGATCTGGAATGGGCGGGCGAACCTGGTGGAACTTGAGGCGGACGGCCCGGCCGGGCATCTCGAAATCATGTGCCTGCGGCTCTATAATCCTGCGACTCACCAGTGGAACTTGAATTATGCGAACAGCACGGACGGCACGCCGAGCCCGGCGGTGATCGGGTCGTTCAAAGATGGCAGGGGCGAATTTTATGGCGCTGACCAGCTGAACGACAAACCGATCTATGTGCGGAATGTGATTTCGGATGGGACAGGAAACTCGTTTCATTTTGAACAGGCGTTCTCGAGCGACGGCGGCAAGACGTGGGAGCTGAATTTTGTGGAGACAATGACGCGCGCGAACGCTGATGAGCGGTAAGACTGGTGGATTGAGAGAGAAAGATTCCGAGAGCGAAAATGAAAAATTTGGCACGATTCGCGGCGATGGCATCGGGAACGGCGATGACGCTGGGATTGATTTTGACCGGGGCGGCGGCATGGGGGCAGCAGTCGAAGCCGCTGGCAAAGCCTGGGCTGGAGCCTGCGCCGACCATCGCGTCGGTGATGGACAGGCAATTGACGATTGTGGAGAGTCAATTTCTTCCGGCGGCGGCGGCGATGCCGGAAGATAAGTACTCATTCGTGCCCACGACCGGCAATTACACGGGAGTGCGGACGTTCGCGCAGCAAGTGAAGCATGTGGCGGCGACAAATTTTGCGTTTTACAGCGCGATTCTCGGGCAGGCTCCGCCGCCGGGAGTGACTCTGGTCGGAGCGACGAACGGGCCCGACGACATTCAGACGAAAGAACAGATCCTGAAATATTTGAGGGAATCGTTCGCGCTGGGGCACAAGGCGATGGCGTCGCTGACGGCGCGGAATGCGGCGACTCCGCTGGTGAAGCCACCGATCCCGCAGATGAATACGCGGCTGGCAATGGCGAGCTTCAGCTGCACGCACGCTTCCGATCATTACGGGCAGATGGTGGAATACCTGCGCCTCAATGGGATCGCTCCTCCGGCGAGTAAAGGGCAGCCGCTGGCGAACCCGGGGCGATAGGGTGTGGAGGCCGAATTTTCGATTTTGCCGCGGTGGCGCGGAGGCGAGGAGAGGATCTCCGTTGGAGTCTCGCGGTATGAGTCAGTCTTCAACGGCGGGGCAAACCATGATCGTCGAGATGCGGACTTATAAGACGAAGCCGGGAATGCGGGCGCGGTTCCTGGAAACTTTCGTTGCCAAGACGATTCCGGCGCATGCCGAGATTGGGATGAAAATTCTGGGGCCATTTCTCTCGATTGAAGATGCGGACACGTTCTTTTTCATGCGCGGATTTCCGGACCTTGAATCACGCGAGCCCATGAAGGCGAAGTTTTATGAAGGCGACCTCTGGAAGAGCGAGTTAGAGGCTATCCTGATGCCAATGCTGGAAAAATATGAAGTGGTTCTGGTGGACGACCGCGAGGGGCGGATTCAATGGTAGGAATGTCGTGGTAGGAATGTTGACGTGTTCTGTTGTTGTATCTCCTCGTATGGATGAAAAACGTGAAATGGATGTTGAATGTGAAACGAATCATGATCAAAAGCGCAAAGATATGCAGTTTCCATTTTCCCTTTTAATGCTCGCGCACTCGATGTTGATGGATTAATCCAAAAATTCCTTGACAATCCGCATGACTCACTCTCTACTGGATGACGCTTCAGTGTCGAACTTTTTTTGTTCCCTCCCCTGACGTCTGAAGTACAAAGCCACGAATCATAGCCGCCTCGGCTTTTCTCGCGCACGCAATCGAGACTGCCCGAAGGCAAATTTCCGCCTGCGGAGATCGCAGGAAAAGGGGTAGCTGATCCATGAGAAATACTCTTCACATGAAAACTGTATGTAGCCTCGCTTTGCTTATGCTGATGATGTCCGCCATATCGGTGTACGGATTCTCGCAGACGACATTCACCAAGAAAGCGCCAGAAACCACCACGCAGAACCTGACCCGCGGAGTGATCGGACCGGTCTCATCCAATAGCAGTTGGGCAAATTATTCGGTGCTGAACGGCGTTCCGGGTTCGTCAATCTTTCCGATTACCAGCACGAGCACGGTGTTCTATTTCGGATTCACGGCTGGAACCGAGGCTGACATCAGCAACATGGTTGTCTACACTACGGCGCGCGGAAGCCTGACGGTTACGGCGGTGACGCCCGTGAAGCTCGGCGGCATCAGCAACCCGAGTGTTCAACTCACCAACACGTCGGTCTGTCCAGTGCAACCGGTGTCCGCGACAAATGCCTGCATTGTGCGTTTCGATCCGACGACGCTCACGCTTTCGCCGGCGTCGGACTACTACTTCATGGTTTTCTTCACGAACGACTCGAACAATTCGGCGATTGGCGCAGCGCAACCTATCAACGCCGCCTATACCAGCCTGGTCGGGAATTATTTCGGCGGCACTGACTACACCCACCTCACCGTTGGCCAGTCATTGCCCGGAGGCGGCAACCGTTCGCCAGACTTCCTGATGTATGTGATGAACAACTAGGGGAAGGTTGGAGGATCCGGGCTTGCATTCGATGCGGTGTTCCGTGCCAACACGAATTTGAAAGCGCAATTCACATTTTAAATATACGGAGATTCCCATGAAAACTGTTTGTAGGTTCGCAATGCCAACTCTTGTGATGTTGGCCATTTTGATGTCCTGCGTTTCGCAGGCGGCAGCGGCCGCTTCCAAGGCCGAAAATCTGGAGCGTGGAGTGATCGGTCCGGTTTCGGCGAATGTAAGTTGGGGCGGTTTTTCCGACTTGAGTCTTATTCCCGGCGCGGGGTTGATCCCAATCACGAGCACCGAAACTGTTTTCTATATCGGATTCACGGCCGGTGCCACGGCAGACGTCAACAATATGGTTCTGTATACGACCGCGCGCGGCAGTTCGACCATCACCGCCGTGACGCCCATCACGTTCGGCGGCGTCTCCAATCCGAGTATTGACCTTGCCAGCCCGTCGGTCTGCCCGGTGATCGAGATTTCCGAGTTCAATCCGTGCATTGTGCGGCTCGATCCGGCGAAACTCGTGCTTTCGGCTCTTTCGGATTACTACCTGGTGATCTATTTCACCAATGACTCGAACAATGGCGCCATTGGCTCTACCGTGCCCCGCTTTCAGCTGAGCAGCTTGAACGGGTGGTACATATCGGGCGACGAGAGCCGACTCACCGTCGGTGGATCCATTCCGTCAGGAAGCAGCGGTCAACAACCCGATTTCCTGATGTACGTCATGAATGACTAGGGGCTGTCGGATGAACGCAGCTCGATTCGACCACGGTAAGCGAATGACACATCTTTAATACACATTTCGAATAATGGAGATTCCGATGAAAGTTTTAAAACCACTCGCAACGTTCGCACTGATGATGTCTGTACTGGCGGCGTCTGCTCTTGCGCAGGCTCCAGCCGCCGCGCTGGCAAATATCACAGAGGGCCAAGGAACGATTACCAGCAGTTCCAACCCTCAATGGGACGGCATGTCTGAGCTGGTCCTGATACCGGGAGCGTCGATGCTGGGAGCAGCCCCGGCCAGCACCGCACTCTACCTTGGATTTACCGGGGGCACCGAGGCCGACATCGGCAACATGGTGCTCTACACAACCGCCCGCGGAAACACCGTTATCACCGCGACCAAGAAGGTGACGCTGAACAAGGTTGCGGATCCGAGTATTAACCTGGCGAGCACGTCGGTTTGCCCCGTTCAGCCGGTTTCTGTCGCCAATCCATGCATCATCCGGCTCGATACAGTTACCGGGAAACTCTCGCCGCTGGACGACTACTACTTCGGGGTCTATTTCACGCTCGATACCAACAATGAAAAAATCTCTGGCGCGGGGTTGTCGACGGCGCAGGGCGCATTGACGGGATGGTATCTCTACGGGGATCAGACACGGGTCGGGAAGGATGGAGCCCTGCCAAACGGATACAACGGACAAGCACCATTCTTCCTGCTGTACGTCGCGAACCAGTAAGCAATCACTGGAG
>JBAWAI010000263.1:0-11588 GCA_049589215.1 Terriglobales bacterium
CTTCTACGCGGATTGCAAACGCCCGCCCGTGCCGAGGAAAGTTCGTCGAACCGGAGGCATCGCCAGATAAAGAATGCAGACCGCGTTTAATGCGGCGAAGCACAACGCAAACGTGTTGACTTGAAGAGCGCTCGGCAGCATGAGAACCAATTCAATGGCCGAAACAAGGATGGTCAGCAACCGACCCCACTTTCGCACCAGCCAGAGGCCATAACCGGCAAGCAGGTGCACGAGCGCAAAGGCAATTACGATGATTCCGGCGCGGTGGCCAAGTTGTCCGAGCATCCGTTCGACGATATTCCCTGACGCCGAAACGGAAGCCATCTTGTTGGCCGGCCCTTCGAAGAACAGGATAAATCCTCCAAAAATGAGCCCGATGAGTCCCCGGAGAGTCTGATAAAGGCCGACGATCGTAACGCCGAATGTGCGCATGGAAATTTCCCTCGGAAATGTTCGGTGAAATATAACATGGCGCGCCGCCGGATCTCGCCGAGGGAAGTTATCTAGCTATCTTCGCTCGTCATATTCTCCGCGAAGGTTGTGCTCGAATTGAAATTTTGCTTATCGCGGAAATTTTCTGCATGAATCTCTTATCGCGAATAGAAGAAAAGGCGCATTTTTATTGATGAATATCGCGAGTTATCTTGCGATGACGTCGCCGGCATCATAAGATTGCGACACTGGTTGAGAAATAATCAGAGTTGAGAAAATCAGCGTCTGATGCGCGCCGGTCTTCCGGCGTAGCAAGTTCACTCAATCATCGAATCGTCGAGAAATTCTTATACATCCGACTATCCATAGCCGCGAAGCGAACATGGTTGCAAACCAATGCCGCGAACCGAACGATATCAATCACGGAGCAATCCTTTGAAGTCTAATTGTCGAATCAGTGCATCGCTGGCTGTTGTGGTCTTGATCGTTCTCACCATCGGGCACTTCGCGGACGCCGAGACCCGCACATTCAAGCACGTGATGGTGATCCTCCAGGAAAATCGGACGCCTGACAACGTCTTTGGCAGCAACCCGAATTTTGAACCGGGCGTCGACCTCGCAAGCTACGGAATTAATTCCAAGGGCGAGAAGGTGCCGATGAAGCCAATTCCATGGACGCAGTGCTTCGATCTTAACCACAGCCATGCCGCCTATCTGATACAGAGCGATGGCGGCAAGATGGATGGCGCGGACAAGAACACTACGCAACCCGCCGAGGGATGCGTCGTTCCGAAGAACCCGCAGTTTCGCTACGTCGATAATTCCAAGGGGCAGGTGCAGATATATTTCGACATCGCCAAACAGTATGGCTGGGCGAATCGCATGTACCAGACAAACCAGGGTCCGAGCTATGCGGCGCATCAATTTTTTCTGGCGGGAACGTCGGCCCCCACCACATACAGCAAATTATTTGTGTCGGGCAATCCGGCAAAAGAGCCTGCTGGTTGCACGGCCTCGCCGGACAATACGGTTGCTGTCGTCGACGAGGATGGCGACGAGAGCAAGTTTCCTCCCATCTACCCGTGCTTCGAGCATCCTACGCTGCCCGATGTTTTGAACAGTGCCAAGATCACGTGGAAGTATTACAGCCAGTCGCCAGACTCGATCTGGGACGCGCCCAACTCGATCGATCATCTTTGCCAGGCCAAGGATCAGAATGGGCAAAAGGCGTGCACCGGCCCTGACTGGGAGACCAACAACATCATCGGCTCGTACAAGGTGCTTGACGATATCAAGAACTGCAAGCTGGCACAGGTGAGTTGGGTCACGCCAACGAATAAAGAATCGGACCATCCGAAAATGACCGATGGAAGAGGTCCGGTGTGGGTGGCCAAGGTGCTGAATGCGTTGGGCAGCAATCCTCCGTGCGCGGGGACCGACGAAAAGTACTGGGAGGACACGGCAATTTTTATTACGTGGGACGATTGGGGCGGCTGGTACGACCATGTGGCCCCTCTGCTTTTGAATGGACAGCCGAACGGATGGGGTAAAGGGTTTACCTATGGATTCCGGGTGCCGTTGTTGGTTGTCTCCGCATACACGCCGGCAGGCTTTGTCGAAAACGCAGAGCACGACTCCGGCAGCCTGCTGCATTTTGTGGAAACGAATTTTGCGTCTGGAGGCAAAGCGCTCGGGCCGATTGGGCCGGGCATCTATGCCGACGCCTACGCCGACGACAGTCTGAACGCGTATTTTTCTCTGCCATCGCCCCGGCCATTCACACCGATTACGATCAAATTTAATTTTCATTTCTTCATGCTCGACCAGGAAGATAAAGGCCGGCAGGTGTTCACGGAAATGGCGAAGTGCGGGTTGGGCTGCTGGTTCTGAGGCCGAACTTCACAGTGCGTCGGGCGGGTTCAGGCTGGACAAACTTTATCTTTATTCCAACTGCTTTATATTTCAACTGCCTTATGCAGGCGGCGGTTTTCTGGTGACTTAGGGCATCGGTCCTGCAATGGCTCGGCGAGGGCCATTTGCGGTTGCGTGCTATAGTTTCGGAATGAGGGCCTCCCCGCCGGAAACCATGATTTCTATTGTCAATTTGTGCCTGCGTGCGCCAATCGGCGCCGCCGGGGAGTAGCCGGCTATGGGGTCGACTCGGGGACCTTTAGTCGGGCGGGCGCTGCTGGCCATGACGTGCCGTATGCGGGGCGCCGACATTCTAGGCACACTGAAACGAATTCAGCGCGCTCCGTTTCGCTCGCCGGACGAAATTCGCGATGGCCAGTTGCGCGATGTGCGCGCCTTGCTGGCACACGCCGAAACGCTTGTCCCCTATTATCGAACTCTGTTTCGCAACCTTGGCGTCCGCAGCCAGGAAATTCGCGACTGGGACGATTTCGCGCGCCTGCCGATTTTGACCAAGGACATCATTCGCGAAGAAGAGCGAAATCTGATTCGCGAAGATGTGCCGGTTGAACAATTGCAGAAGCATTTCAGCGGTGGCTCGACGGGCGTTCCGCTGAAGTTCTTTCGCAGCCGCGAATACATGGTGAACAGCGATGCCGGGAGCTATCGCAACCTTGAACAGTGCGGCTGGCGTCCGGGTGAGATGGTCGCCTTTTTCTGGGGCGGCAGCGACAAACTCTACGCGATGTCGAAGGCGGAGTTCGAGGTGCGCCAGTACATCCGGCGCATGTACCAGTTCGATCCATTTTTTGCGGGCGAGAAAGACATGGAGAAGTGGGTACAAGTATTCGCGCGAATTCGCCCGAGCGTGATTTTGGGATATGCCTCGACCATCGCCATGTTTGCATTCTTCCTCGAGCGGAACGGAAAGACGATCAGCGGCGTCAAGGGCGCATTTACGACGGCCGAAAAACTGTACAAGCCGCAGCGCGAGGTGATCGAGCGCGTTTTCGGCTGCAAGGTTTTCGACTCCTACGGATCAAGCGAGGTGCAGAACATTGCCGCGGAATGCACGTCAGGCAAGATGCACATTAACGCCGACTACGTGGTGCTCGAAGAGGATCGCGCGGAGGGTGACGGGCCTCGGCCATTTCTGGTGACAGCGCTGCAGAATTATTCGATGCCCTTCATTCGCTACCGCAACGAAGACTGCGGATATCTTTCCGCTGAGACGTGCACGTGCGGTAATCATTTTCCGCTGATGAAGTTGGAAATCGCACGCACCAGCGACAACTTTGTATTTCCCGGTGGCCGCGTGGTGCACGGCGAGTTTTTCACGCATTTAATGTATGGCAGCTCGGGCATCGTGACCTTTCAGTTTCATCAGACGGCGGTCGACGCAATCACTCTGTACATCGTGCCAGGACCGGGCGATGCGCAGGCACGCGAACACAAAATCAAGGACGCGATCCGCCAGATTTACGCGGTCACTCCCGACAGTCCCGTGCACGTCGACGTGCTCGAAGTCGAATCGATCCCGCTTTCGTCGGCGGGCAAATATCGTTTCACACGCTCCGACGTTAAAGCGGACGCGACGGCAGAAAGTCAGCAGCATGAACCCGCGTCGCAATCGAGTTCCTGAGCTATGGCGGAAAACTCCATTTCTAAAAATGCCTTTGCGCCTGCGGTTGGAATTGCACGCCTGCCGTCGGCGTCTTATCCGGCGATGGATGAGCTTGGGTCGAACGGGAGCGGCAATACTGTCGCGCAAGCGCTCAGTCGCCTAGCCGCCGCGCTCGGCTGGTCGAATGAGAGTGGACCTTTCGGCAAAGTGATTCCTGAAGGCGCGCGCGTGCTGATTAAGCCGAATCTGGTTCTCCATCAAAATGAAGACCCGCGCTACCGTGGTTCGGAGGGAATGGACTGCCTGGTAACGCACACGTCGCTAATTCGGGCGGCAACGGAAGCGGCTTTGCGCACTGGTGCCGCGGAAGTGCTGGTGGGTGATGCGCCGATCCAAGGCTGCGATTTCGACGCGCTCATTCAAAAAACAGGTCTCGACGATTGGTCGCATGAACAACGAGGCCGCGATGCGCGATTCAAAGGCGTGCGCGATTTTCGGCGGACGACCTGCGTGCTGGTGCACGGCGTGCGCGTGGCCGCCGAGAACCTGCAGTCGGAGGATCACTTCACCCTCTTCGATCTGGGTCGCGAAAGTCTGCTCGAGCCGATCAGCGATCCTGACCCGCACTTCCGCGTCGCGTGGTATGACCACCGGCTGATGGCGAAGACGCATCATCCGGGAAAACATCAGTATCTGGTGGCGAAAGAAGTGGTCGAGGCCGACGTCATCATCAATCTGCCCAAGCTCAAGACGCACAAGAAAGCCGGCGTGACGTGCGCGCTGAAAAATCTGATCGGCATCAACGGCAACAAGGAATATCTTCCGCATCACCGCGTCGGCGGACCGAAGACCGGAGGCGACAACTATCCGGACGATGGCATGGTAAAACGTGCGCTTGAATATGTGAGCGATCGCCAGAACATTACGACTTCGTACGCGGGCGGAATGGTATGGCATCTTTTCTTTGCGCTGCTGGCGCGCACTTCGCGGGCGAGTGGCGACCGTGTGGGGATGGATGGATCGTGGTCAGGCAATGACACCATCTGGCGCACTTGTCTGGATCTGAATCGCATCCTTCTTTATGGCCGGCCGGATGGCGCGATGGGCGAAGAGATGCAGCGGCGCGTGATTCATATTGCCGACGCGATCGTTGCCGGGCAGGGCAATGGGCCGCTCGCGCCTGAACCCCTCGAACTTGGGCTGCTGCTCGGCAGTAATAACGCCGCCGCTATGGATTGGATTGCGGCGCAAGTGCTGGCCTACGATCCGGGGAAGATTTCTTTAGTGCGCCACGCCTTCGACCAGTTCCATTGGCCGATCGCGAATTTTTCGAATGAAAGCGTGTCGTTGGTTGGGGATCTCGGCTCTGGCCGCCCGCAGGCGATTCTCGACGCCATCCCGCGATGCGTAACACATCCGGTCGGGTGGCGTGACGCTGCGAATCAGGCTACCGGTTGCGGCGAGACTGATGAATTGGCTGGGGTCTCGGCGTCATCAGTTGAGCCCACGGACGCTTAATATCTAGCGCACATCGCGACGATTATCAGTGGCTGCTCCGATACGCGCGCGGCTTCCTATGGTGATTTTCGTTTAGCGAGAGATTGCGGATCGATCCTGATTCTGCGCGGCTGTTGAGTTGTCACCCACCTCTACTCTCTTCGGTTCTTTCAGCGAATATTTCGCCAGGCAATAGAGCGCGCGCACACCGTCTTTCCAGCCGATTTTTTTCCCTTCTTCGTACGTCCGCCCACTGTAACTGATGCCGACTTCGTAAATCCGGAGCTTTCGACGCGCAACCTTTACGGTGATCTCGGGCTCGAATCCGAAACGGTTTTCTTCGATCGGAATCGACTGAATAATTTCGCGGCGAAAGGCTTTGTAACAGGTCTCCATATCGGTGAGGTTGATATTTGTGAGGCAGTTGGAGAGCAGAGTGAGAAACGCATTGCCAACCGAATGCCAGTAATAAAGAACGCGGTGTGCGCCGGATCCCATGAATCGCGACCCGTAAACGACGTCGGCTTTGCCGTCGATTAGCGGCTGGAGCACCACCGGATACTCGGCGGGATCGTATTCGAGATCGGCATCCTGGATGATGACGAAGTCACCCGTGGCCTCTTGAATGCCGCGGCGCAGCGCTGCGCCCTTGCCCATATTTTGCGGTTGCAGGAAGACGCGCATTTGCGGGTACTGCCGCGCGAGTTCGCCCAGAATATCGCGAGAGCCGTCCTTGGAGCCGTCATCGACGCAGAGCAATTCGATGTCGATCGGCACGGAGAGAACTTTGGCAATCACCTCGCGGAGCGTATTGCGCTCGTTGTAGACCGGCATGACGACGGAAAGTTTCATGGTCAGGTGGCGAGGTCCAACATGAAATTCATGGCAGCGTTCATCTTAATCGCTTCATCGTAACAACCGGGCGGCAGCGGGCACAATGATGCTCAGGGCACGCCCATGCGGACCGGAGATATACTCGCGTTTATGAAAATCGTCAGCGCGGCGGAGATGCGGGCGATCGATCACGCCACCTCGGAGCAATTCGGAATGCCGTCGCTCACAATGATGGAAAACGCGGGTTCGGCGACGGCGCGCTTTGTGCTGAGTGACTATCCGAAGGCCGAGCGTATCGGAGTGATGTGCGGCAAAGGCAACAACGGCGGCGACGGATTTGTGGCGGCGCGCAAACTGGCGGAGACCGGACGCTCGGTGCGGGTCCTCTTGCTCTGCGATCCGACTGAACTGCGAGGCGATGCGTCGGTGATGTTTGTGCGGATGACGGCGGGCATCCACGAGCGGATGACAATTGCGCCGCTGATCGTGAGGCAATCTGGCGAGCTTAATTCGTCCGATGCAGCCGAGATATTTGCTTCGGACTTGATCATTGACGCCCTGCTGGGCACCGGCTTTCGACCTCCGGTGAGCGATCTTTACACGGCCGCGATCGCGAAGATGAATGAATCCGCGGCGGCGATTGTGGCAGTGGATATTCCCTCCGGAGTGGACGCGGACGCTATGCAGGCGCTGAAGGACGCGAGCGAGGGCGACTTCGATTCTCGCTCAGGCAGCACGCGGGCTCGGGCTGATGCGGTCGTTACGTTCACAGCGCCGCGCCCGGCGCACGTTTTTGGAATGTTGACGAAAGGGCCTACTGTAATCGCGCCGATAGCATCACCGCCGCAGGCGATCACTTCGCAGCTCGGGCTTAATCTCAGCACTCCCGCGGATTTTGCTGCTCTCCTTGCTCCGCGCGAACAGGAGGCCAACAAAGGTAGCTACGGGCATGTGCTGGTGATCGGCGGAGCGCTCGGCAAAGCGGGAGCCGCGGCTATGGCGGGATTTTCGGCGCTGCGCGCGGGCGCAGGACTGTCAACCGTGGCTACGGCTAAGTCCGTGCTGCCGACGGTCGCAGGCTTTCATCCGGAGTTGATGACCTATCCGTTGCCGGAAACTTCGGAGGGAACGATCAGCGCGGAGGCTTATGCGTCTGCGCGGGGGCTGTTGCGTGATCGGATGAGCGTGGTCGCGATTGGGCCGGGAATTTCGCGGAATGCGGAGACCTCGGCGTTCGTGAGAGGGCTGGAGGAGTACTCGGCTGCACTGCCGGAGCTGCCATTGGTTCTCGATGCGGACGCGCTGAATGCGTTTGCCGGCCCAGAGGCACGGCAATTGAGCGGACACGGACGCACAATTGTGATCACGCCGCATCCGGGAGAGATGGCGCGCCTGACGGGAGTGACGATTGCGGAGATTCAGTCGAACCGAATTGAGGTTGCGCGGCAGTTTGCACGCGAGCATCAAGTGATTGTCGTGCTCAAAGGACATCGCACGTTAATTGTTTCGCCGGATGGAACAGTGTGGGTGAATCCAACTGGCAATCCTGGCATGGCGACCGGTGGCACGGGAGATGTTTTGACCGGCATCGTCGCCGGACTCCTTGCGCAGCATCCGAAGCAGGCCTTGCCGGCCACCGCACTCGCGGTTTACTTGCACGGGCTGGCCGGGGATTTGGCGCGCGATGCGGTGGGTGAGAATTCAGTCGTCGCCACGGATCTGGTGCGGTTTTTGCCGGCAGCCTTCGCGGCGGTCAAGACAAAGAGGCACGACTTCAGGATGCACGCCTAGAGAATCACAAATTGCGGCTTATCGTGGGATATAGCTACTCAGCTGCGACAGCAAGGGATCTCCGAGCTGCATGACTCGTGCTTGCGCGGCATCGGCCGATTCGCCTTTATACATTGGCGTCATCAGGCGGATGAGGGCTCCATCGCTGCGATGCAGTCGAATCGAATTGGCGACGAGGTAATACTTCAACCGATACTCGCTGGCGACTTCCCGGCCCTGAGCCTGGAACCAGTAAATCACCAGTTGCCGGTCCGCACCGTTTACGATCACGTATCGGTTCGCCGGGAACGAATCCCCATTTGGCGCCTTCAGGGCAACAATTTGGCGCTGAGTCGGAATCCAGCCCGCGCCAGGCAGGCAGTGCGCGGGTGTGTGCGGAGTTTCTCCCGCTTTTTGGGTTGCATAATAGGCGATGAATAGATTGATCCAACGTTCGGGGTCACTGGGGGCGACATAATCGCGCAGGATGTACTCCGGATTGCCGAGAATGTCGAGCGTCAGTTGATCGAGAGTACTGCTGACGGCGGTGCGGCCGTTGATCTGCATGGGCAGAGAACTGAGAGACTGGCGGAAGGGAGGAACCTCATCCTGCGAATGGGCCCGGAGATAGGTCGCGGTGAGAATCATGAGCAGCGCCGCAGCCGTGAAGCGTAGCGACCACATAGTTACGTGCTTGGCGGAGCGTGTGCTCGATTCTGCCCGGGCTGAAGCACGCCCGGAAGGTGCACCATTGCTGGCGGGAGAACTGCACCAAATCATGGTTATCAGACGATGCAGCCCAAAAAGCATTACTAAGGAAACCACGAAAACCAGCCAACCCTGGAACTCGTGATAGAAGCCCTCGGCCTTTTCCGGGGTCCAATACTGAACGATGAGTCCGGTAACAAAGATGCGAAAGACATTGGCAGAGACCGCGATCGGGACGGCCGCGCAGACGAGAGCTATCCGCACCCAATTGCGCCTCTCCATAAGGTAGCCGTAAATGATGGCAAGCGTGACTAGTGAAAGGAGGGAACGGAGTCCGCTGCACGCTTCGGCGACGTTTAGCGTTTCATTTGGAAGGTTGATGACGTTGCCCTGCAAGTTCACAACCACGCCGACGCCGCGAAGCAGATCGGTTGCCAATTGCGAGGCCAGCAATTGCAACGGAAAAGTCACTTCCTGAAGTATGAGCTTGGGGAGAGGGATCATCAGGAAGAGGAAGGCCCACGGGAAGAAAACGGCGCGGAAGAAATCCCATCCGCGAAACAGAATAATCAGTCCCGCGAGCAGCACGAGCAACGACACGCGCGAGGTGAAAAGCTCAATGCCGAGCACTCCGACTACCAGCATGACGAGTCCCAAGGCAATCAGCGCGAGACCGGCCCAGGATGGTGCGACCTTGATGGCTTTAAGTCGTTCGCGATTCTCCCACAGGAGATACAAGCTAAAGGCAGGGACGAAGTAGCCATGGCCGTACTCGGGATCCTTGCCCCATTGCAGGACGAGGTTGTAAATGATGGAATGGTAAAGCCAGACGAGTAGCAGGAGCGCCGACCAGCCCTGAAAATCGAGCCAGCCAGACACAAAGCCGCGTTCACCCGCCGGAGCGAGCGGGGCCACCTGTACCGAATCTCCCATAGTTCTACTGAAATCTGAGAATACGCGAAGGGCAGTGTTTTGGGCAAAGCAATAAAACCTCCTCTAAGTATGCGTTCGGCGGGGTTAAACAGCGGGAAGATGCGACCCTAACATCTCACCGCAGCCAGTCCGGGTGCCCAAAGTACAAGCCACTATTGTCCCAAGGATTACCCAACATTACTGACGATGTGGGCAAAAGTTTTCCCATTAGTGCGCACTATGATACTTTTAGAAGGTGCGCTGCCAGCCGGCTTGCAGGTCGCAAGCTATTGAAACATAGGGATGTGCGATTCCTATGAGAAGTGCACTTTTTTCCCGAGATGGCAACTGTTGTGCAGTAGAAGGTACACGCCTGATCCGAACAGCGTTCCCACCCGCCTCGGACCGGATTATCATTATCATGGAATTTCAGGGCACCAAGAGGATCGAGCACACCGGAACTGCGCCCAATAGCAGCGCGAAGATGTGGCTGGAGAGTGTCAGCCCAGGCATGCGGACCGTCGAAGCCGTTTTGCGCGAACTCTCGCAGAACGACGTTCCCGTGCTGGTCGTCGCCGAACATGGGTCGGGAAAAGCGGCGGCGGCTGCTCGTATTCACAATCTTTCCGGGCGCTCTTCCGAACCGTTCCGCGCTTACCAGGGCCGCGAAACAGACGAGCGCATGCTGGCGGAGTGCGACGGCCAGGGTGGAACTGTTTACCTTCAGGAAGTCGGCGATCTTACGGCAGCGGCACAGAAGGAACTCGTGCGGCAGATCAATTCGACCGACGCGGAGAGAAGCCGTGTGCCGCGCTATATCTGCGGAACCACGGGCGAACTCGAGCCCGAAGTACGGGCCGGCAAGGTGCGCGAAGATCTTTATTACCGGATCAGCGGGGTGTGTTTGCGGCTGCCGCCGCTCCGTCAGCGTCGCGAGGACATTCCAATTCTCCGCGACCTCTTTCTCTCCGCGGCGGCGCATGATTTTGGGCGCGAGGTGCCACGCCTGACGAGTGGAACGCAAAGCTTCTTTTTGGAATATCACTGGCCAGGGAACATACGCGAGCTGAAGGAAGCAACCCGGGCCATTGTGG
This sequence comes from Terriglobales bacterium, assembly GCA_049589215.1. Taxonomy (GTDB): domain Bacteria; phylum Acidobacteriota; class Terriglobia; order Terriglobales; family Acidobacteriaceae; genus Acidiflorens. The sequence goes on from JBAWAI010000263.1 coordinate 10,783, forward strand.
CCCTCGGGGACGAGGCTCTGGCCATGGGCGGGCTGCGCTCGCTGTTGCGGCGCCCGGATTCGTCGAACGGCGAAAAGATTTCTCTTAAGGATGCGGCCCGCGCGGCTTCACGCGAGGCGGAGCGAGAGCTCATCCTGCAAGTGCTGACCCGCACTCGCTGGAACCGGCGCCGGGCGGCTGAGGAATTAAAGATCAGTTACAAGGCGTTGCTGTACAAGCTGAAGCAGATCGGTTGTGAGGGGTACGGGGCCTGAACCATGAGGTTGTTTCGATTTGTTTTGAATGATTGAAGACCGAGCGCGGAGCCGCGACAGACGCGCCGCACGAGATTTGAGGAGAAGATATGAACTTGAAATGGAGAGCGGTGATAGTGACGCTGGCCTTGGCCACGGGTATGGCCGACAGCTTGGCATGGGCGCAGGGTGCGCCGGCACAGGCCGCCGTCAGTCCCGCTTCTGATGGCAACATGAACGCGATGACAGCTCCCGCCAGTACCGGGGACACAACTTATGTGATCGGTGCGGAAGATGTTCTGCACATCGCCGTCTGGAAAGAGACTGACCTCACGGCCACGGAACCGGTGCGCGCGGACGGAAAGATTTCGCTGCCTCTGTTGAACGACGTGCAGGCGTCGGGACTGACCCCGATGCAACTGGCCGACTCGCTGACCGAAAAATTGAAAAAGTTTGTCGCCGATCCGCGGGTAACGGTCGTGGTTACCGCCATCAACAGCAAAAGAATTTACTTGCTCGGCGAAGTATCCCATACCGGCGCGATGCCGATGTCACCCAATATGACCGTCATGC
>JBAWAI010000264.1:0-2144 GCA_049589215.1 Terriglobales bacterium
GATAAAGAGCAGCAAACCCACAGCGGCAAACAGCAAGAGCAACGTCTGTTTGAAATTCGACAGCACGATGTCGTTGAGCCATTTCATGTTGACGCGGAATTTCTTCGGATAATCATCCGGGTGAACTTTCGCCAGTTGCTGGGCAATCACGTCGATGTCGGCGTCGGCGGTTTCGAAACTTACGCCTTGCTTCAGAATTCCCGTGGCCCAGAAACCCCAGGGATCGTCCACGTCCCACTCGAACCTGCCGCGGACCGGCTCGGGTCTCGTCCAAGAGATGGGCATGTACATATCGGCGCCGACCGCCTGAAAGCGTGGCGGCATCACGCCGATGATAGTGCGCGATTTTCCGTTGAGCATCATGGAAGTGCCGACGACCGACTTGTCGCCGTCGAATTTCCGCATCCAGAACCTGTAGTTGAGGAGAACAACGAGCGGCGATCCGGACTGGACGTCCTGCTCGCCGAAACCACGGCCGATGAGCGGCGGCACTCCCCAAAAATCCATGGCATTGGGTGTCTCTCCCACCGCCTTAACCATCTCCGGACCGGTCGGCTGCGAGAAGACCATGCTGCGATAGAGCCCATAAGCAAGGACGTCCTCAAAGGTGTGGTTGCCCTGACGAAAAGCGGCAACTTCGTCGAGGTGGAACCAGCCATGGCCTCGGCTAGGATCCGTGGCGTCCAAAACTTCAATGGTCGTAAGCCGCTCCGCGGAACGATAGGGGAACGGATGAATTACGCCGTTGTAGACGACACTGAAGATGACCGACGAAGCCCCGATGCCGAGGGCTAGAGTGAGGACAGCAACCACGGCAAAGCTTGGGCTCTTTCTGAGCCGCCGTAGCGCGAAACGTACGTCCTGAAAAAATCCGTTGATCATATAACCACCTATTCGTCACGCAGGGTGCGCATTGGCTCCAGGGCCGCTGCGCGACGCGCTGGAACGTAACATGCAAATAACACCGTTGACGTCAGCACAATGACCGTCGTCAGCAATGTCAGCGGATTCAGCAAGCTGGTGTGATAGAGCAGGCTGCTGAGTACCCTGCCGGCGGCGAGCGTGCCCACCAGTCCCAGGACAAGTCCAGTTGCGGCCAACTGCATGCCGTTGGCGAGAATCAGGCCGAGGACATCGGAGCGCTGCGCGCCGAGAGCGAGGCGGATGCCAAGCTCGCGCGTGCGCATCCGAACCGAATAACTGATTACGCCGTAAAGTCCCACAGCCGCCAGGAGCAGCGCCAGACCCGCGAATGCAGAAAGGAGGAGCACCAGAAAGCGGCGGCCAGTAAGAGACTCGTCAACGCGCTGGTTCATTGATTTGAGGTCGTACACAGGCAGGCTCGAATCGACCGCGCGCACCGCGCTCTGCATGGAGCTCACCAGGGCTTCTGGCGCAGCGCCGGTGGAACGCACTACGACCATTGCGAAGGGGTTCGGTGACTGAAAAATCGGCAGGTAGTAGTACCCTTCCGTGTTGTCGGCTTCGAGGGACGAGGTTTTTGCATGTTTCACGAGGCCGACGATCTGCATTTGCGGGCTATTACTGCCGAAGCTGATGTATTGCCCTAGCGGATCTTCATTCGGCCAGTAACGGCGGGCCAGAGTCTCATCGACGATGGCGACTTTGGCAGTTGTTAGCCGATCTCCAGAGGTGAAAAACCGCCCGCGCACCAGCGAAATGCCAAGAGTTGAGAAATAATCGGGCGAGATCATGCGAATATTTCCGTGAGGGCCCGGATCCTCCGGGGCCACGGTTTTGCCGATGATGCTGAAGGATGACGACCCGCCGTTGTTATCGAAAGGCAGCGCATCGGCAATGGCGGCGCCACTGACGCCGGGCAGATTCTTGAGTTGATCCTCGAGGGCGGTGAAGAACGCGGCCTTCTTTTCGTCACCCTTGTAGATGGTGCGCGGCAGCGACAGGCTGGCCGACATCAGTCCCTGGGGCCTGAAACCGGTTTCGAGTTGTTGGACTTGCAGTAGGCTGCGGACGAGCAGTCCGGCGCCGACGAGCAACAGCATGGCCACGGCGATCTCTGTAACCACCAGCGCAGAGCGCAGACGTTGCCGGCCGCGGCTCGAGGTCTCTGAGCGTCCGCCCTCCTGCAATGACTGGAACCAGCGGGAGTGAGTCATCTGCCA
>JBAWAI010000265.1:0-2410 GCA_049589215.1 Terriglobales bacterium
ACCCTCGAAAGAATTTGACCAGATCACAGCAGGCAGGAACAACTAAGCACAATCGAATCGCGAAGAAGACTCACAAAAACCGCGTCTCTCACCGGCGCGCCACAATCTGTTTCACTTCGTCCCCGGCTTCGGAATCATCCCTCTCTACCGGCCGTCGGGTCGAGCCCGAGTGGTTATACCGCAGTCGCACTTCATTCAGCTTCTCAACTTCCTTCTCGCCCAGGGGCTGCGCCTGTCCCAGCAGATGCGTGACCAGCGCAATCTTTGCAAAGTGCTCCACCGTCTCCATCTTCATGAACGCGTCTTCGAGCGACGACCCCGCCGTCACCACTCCATGGTTCGCCATCAGAATCGCGTCATGATTCGGAATCAGCGGCTCCAGCGCATCCGTCAGCTCCGGAGTTCCCGGTGTCCCGTATCGCGCCAGCGGAATCGATCCCAACCCCACCACCACCTCGCATACTAGAGGACTATTCAGGCCCAATCCCGACGCCGCAAATCCCGTCGCCGTCGGCGGGTGCGCATGCACAACTCCACGCACCTCCGGTCGCAGCCTGTAAATCAATAGGTGCATACCAATTTCGCTCGACACCCGGCGCTTTCCCGCCAGCCGTTTCCCGTCCATGTCGACAATCACCAGGTCGGAAGGAATCATCCGCCCTTTGCAAATGCATGTGGGAGTAACCAGCAGCCGTTCATCATCTAGGCGCACAGACAGGTTGCCGTCCGTCGCCGCCACGAATCCATTCGCGTGCAGCAACCGACCGAATTCGACAATCGCGACGCGTAGCCCGCGCTCGCTCCCCATAAGCACACCCCGACCCGGCCATGTTATCGCACCAATCGGAAACGTGACAACAAAATGCTGCATCCCGACTTGTCAAATTAGGTAAAACCAGCCAACCCCACGCGACCGCAACGGTAAAACAACCAATTCACGGCTGCGCCAGCACTCTCCCCCTGCCCTCCGGTCCGACCCCTGACCCACCCTTCACAGCGAACTGCTAAACTTTCCGCTGACACTCAACATCCCAGAGGAGCCCCATGCCCACCCCCCAGTCCTACGCCCATCACACTAGATGGGACCCCCTATATCATTTCTTCATCGTCCCCGTCTTCCTAATCGCGGCCATCATAGCCATTGTTCATGCGGTCGCCCATATCGGCCATCACCCCATCCACGGAGCTCTGCTCATCCTCTTCGCGCTCGCGACTCTGGCGGCAATCGCCAAAATCCGTCTCTACCCGTTAAAAGCTCAGGACCGCATAATCCGCCTGGAAGAACGTCTCCGTCTGGCCACCCTGCTCCCGGAGAATCTCCGCGCCCGCATCCCGGAGTTAACCGAGGGCCAGTTGATCGCTCTCCGCTTCGCCTCCGACGCCGAACTCCCCGGACTAGTCCAAAAAGCCCTCGCCGAACACCTCACCTCCAAACAAGTAAAGCAAGAAATCAAAACCTGGCGTCCGGACAACTTCCGCCTGTAAAGGCTCTTCACTGGCAGTCTGACGTTTGACTTCTAACCTCGGTCCATGCGCGTTTCCGACTTCCACTACGATCTACCGCCCCAAAGCATCGCTCAGGAACCGCTGCCCGACCGCGCCAACTCGCGTCTCCTGCACCTCGTCAGAGAAACGACAACCCGCCAGAATCAAACCTTGCCGAGTCAAACGTGGAGCGATCAATCCTTCCGCGACTTCCCCAACCTCCTCCGTCCCACCGATCTCTTGGTCTTCAACAACACCCGCGTCTTTCCCGCCCGTCTCTATGGACACCGCAGTGGCCAATGCGCCCAGCCAGTCAGCCCGCAAAATCCCACTGCCAAAGAATTCCTGCGCGGCGAAGTCGAAGTCCTGCTGACGAAACAAATCAGCGAAGATCCCAATGAGTGGGAGTGCCTCGTCCGCCCCAGCAGAAAAATTGGAATCGGAGAAAAACTGTCGTTCGGGGATTCGCGCTCGCAAGGAGATGCCCCGCCGCCCAAAACAGATGCCGAACCCGAAACGGATCCAAATGAAGGTCTCGAGGCCGAAGTCACGGACCGCGGATCCTATGGCGAGCGCCGCATCCGCTTTCGCCCAGTCCCGGATTTCTTCGCCCGCCTCGAACGCCTGGGCCATGTCCCGCTCCCGCCCTACATCGCCCGCACCGATCGTCCCGCCGACCGCGAACGCTACCAGACCGTCTACGCCAAGCCCCGAGGATCGGTAGCCGCTCCCACTGCCGGCCTCCACTTCACTCCAGAGATTCTCCAGCAAGTCCGCGATCGCGGAATTGAAACCTCCGAAATCACCCTCCACGTCGGCCTCGGCACCTTTCAGCCCATGCGCGTCGAAAACGTCGAAGACCATAAACTCCACCGCGAGGTCTACGAAATCTCCGGCGCGGCAGCCGGCGCCATCAATTCAGCAA
>JBAWAI010000266.1:0-22343 GCA_049589215.1 Terriglobales bacterium
GAGACCTGAGACCTGACACCTGACACCTACTTCTGACACTTCGCGCAATAATGGCTGCTTCTCCCCCCCAGCACCACCCGCCGGATCGGCGTCTCGCACACGAGGCATGGCTCGCCCTCGCGTCCATACACGCGATGCTGCAACTGAAAAAATCCTTCCTCGCCATCCGCATCTACATAATCGGAGATTGACGATCCTCCGAGCGCGATCGCCTCGCGCAACACCTCGCGCACTGATTTGTAGAGCCTGCCGAACTCAGCGCGCGTAATCGTCGAAGCGCGTCGTCGCGGGCGAATTCCAGCCCGGAACAAAGCCTCATCGGCATAAATATTACCGACGCCGCGAACCAGTTTTTGATTCAAGAGCGCGCTCTTCATCGGAGTTTTGCGTCCCCGAAAAAGCGTAACGAAATCTTCTTCGCTCACGTCCAGCGGCTCGACCCCTCCCGGATCAAAGCCGGCCGCATGCACGCTGAGTTTGCCAAACATCCGCGGATCGATAAATCGCAACTCTCGTCCCGAAGCGAGCGTCGCGACCAGGTGCGTATGCTTGGCGACTTCGGCCTCCGGTTCGGAAACCACCAGGCGGCCGGTCATGCCAAGGTGAACGACCCAATGCGCCGCCGTGCGATCCGGCGCTGGTCGAGTCGAACCTGCACTCTTCCGTTTCTTGGTTGAGCCCGAATCCCGCCGGCTGCCAGCCCGTCGAACCTCTGTTCCGCGCTCTAACTCCAACACAATATGTTTGCCTGCGCGGTGCACGCTGACGATGCGCGCGCCCTCTAGCGTGCGAGCAATCTCGGCCGCCGGAGACTTCAGCGGCTGCGGACGCGAGCCAATCCACACCGACATGATCGAGTCACCGACCACGCGCCGCGCCAGCCCGCGCACAATGGTTTCAACTTCAGGAAGTTCGGGCACGGGGTCAAGGATACCAAGAGCAATCGGCGACGCGTTTGCCGCCGACGCTGTCTTTGATTTTTGTTGTCGCGATGGGGGTACCACTCCCCCCCGCCGCCACTCTAGTAGGATCAATACTTTGCGGAGTTTTTCCGCCAAAGTCTTGAGCCGAGGCGGCTTAGAGATAAAGTTTTGAGCCCATCGGGTTCATGATCGAAAGATGGCGCTATCTTTGGGATTTCGCAGCTAGCCTGGGATCGGCTTGGCCGACGCTGTGGAGTCCGCGGGAGTGTGCGTACAACCGAGGCGTGCCCCACACTTCTGGGGGTGTTCAAATTGTCCGAGTGACGGGGAGACAGATTCTTAAGATCTCAAAAATCGCTCGATGGGTGCATGAGCGATTCTTCGAAAGTTGACGGTGTGCATTGCACTCATCCCGCTTCGCTTCATTGACTCGCCGATGCGGGGGACGTAACATTTGCGCGCAATGATTGGCCAGACTATTTCGCATTACCGCGTCGTGGAGAAACTCGGTGGCGGCGGAATGGGAGTTGTCTACAAGGCTGAAGACACGCGGCTCGAACGCTTCGTCGCTCTCAAATTCCTACCCGAAGATGTCCGTGAAGACCGGCAATCTCTGGAGAGGTTTCGGCGGGAGGCCAAAGCTGCGTCGGCGCTCAACCACCCGAACATCTGCACTATTTATGACATCGGTGAGGAGGACGGCAAAGCCTTCATCGCCATGGAATTTCTGGGTGGGACGACGCTCAAGCACAAGATCTCAGGTCGGCCTTTAGATGCGGAGGTGCTGCTGAGCCTGGCCATCGAGATTGCCGATGCTCTGGACGCGGCCCATGCCAAAGGAATTGTGCACCGCGACATCAAGCCGGCGAATATTTTTGTTACCGATCGCGGGCACGCCAAAGTTCTTGATTTTGGGCTGGCGAAGCTTGCAGCGCCAAGCTCTTCAGGTTCGGTCGACTCCGGCGACACACCCACGCTGGCGATCGGCGAGCGCACAGTCGGCGAACAACAGTTGACCAGTCCGGGCGCGACCGTAGGAACGATTGCCTATATGTCGCCCGAGCAGGCCAAGGGTAAAGATCTCGATGCGCGAACCGATCTTTTTTCTTTCGGAGCTGTTCTCTACGAAATGGCGACTGCGGCGCTGCCATTCCGCGGGGAAAGCTCAGCTCTGGTTTTCGACGCGATACTCAACCGCGTGCCAGTGCCGGCGATTCGGCTGAATCCCGATCTGCCTCCCGATGTGGAGCGGATCATCAACCGGGCACTGGAGAAAGAGCGGGAACTTCGTTATCAGCACGCTTCGGACATGCGCTCCGAGTTGTTGCGCGTGAGGCGCGATATCGAGACGGGCCGCATCGTGGCGCGGACTTCAGGGACGACTCCAGCCGTGCCAGCGATGGCTGACATGCCGGAGATGGGTGGTTCTCAGCCGACGTCGGTTTCATCGACCAGTGAATTGCCGGTCGTCGCCGAGTCATCAACTGCTCTAGCGGCCGCTCCGAAGAGCGGCTCTCACGCACGCGGCAGTTCCGCGGTGGCCGCGGCTGCGAGGCAGCACAAATGGGGAGCGGCAGCGGTGGCCGTGTTGGGCTTGCTCTTACTGAGCGCGGCGGGTTACGGGCTTTATTCATTCTTGAATCGCCCCGGCGTGGCGCCGTTTCAGAAGGCTACGGTCACACAAATCACGAATTCGGGCAAAGCGACTCAGGCCGCGATTTCGCCTGACGGCAAGTACGTGCTGAGCGTGACGGATGAGAACGGGCAGAAGAGTCTCTGGCTGCGCAATGTGCCCACGGGCAGCGATACGCAAGTGATTCCGCCGTCGGATACGGATTATGAGGGCTTGATGTTTTCGCCGGACGGGAATTACATCTACTTCAGCAAAGCCGAAAACGCCAGCCACATGAACTACAACCTGTATCGGTCTCCCATCTTCGGAGGGACACCGCAAACCGTGGCGCGGAACATCTTTGATGAAAGCCTGACATTTTCTCCCGACAGGGAGCGGATCGCATACATTCGAGGAAGTGATCCGGAAGTTGGGAAATACAGCATCCACACCGCCTCTTTGGAGGGTAATAACGAAACGGTCGTGCTGAGCGGGGAAGATGCGAATGCTCCGCGCTGGCTGGCATGGTCGCCGGAGGGGGACGAGATTTATTGCTCCCGTCTGGGCGGCTCCGCGGGTCAGGCCGCGATCGATGCCGTTAATGTGCGCACTGGTGAGTCACATCGCCTCGTTGCATTCAAGGACCGGTTTCTCGTCGAGATCCGGGCGTTGCCCGACGGTCGGGGACTGTTTGTCATCAACGGCCAAACGAAATCCGGCGGCGTAAAGGCCCAGATCGGATTTCTAGCCGCGGCGGGAGGAGAAATTGAGCCGATCACCCGGGACGCCAACCGGTACGGGACGTTGACGGTTTCCGCGGACGGAAGGACGCTGGCAAGTGTGCTGGCTAGAAGTGAGGCAACCGTTTCCGTTCTCTCGGGTACAAGCCATGGATTTGGCGAGCCGCGGCAGGTGCTCGCGCGGGCCAATGAATTTGACGACTTTAGCAGCGTGCGCTGGAGCGGCGACGGCAAGCTTTTGCTGAACAACTTTGCCCGCATGTACAAGGTGCGGCAGGATGGCAAGAATCAAACCGAGCTCTTGTCGGATCCGGATGCCCGGATGTTCGAACCCACCACGTGCGGCGCTAGCTACATTGTTTTCTCGTGGGAGAATCATGGCGGGATAAGTTCGAGAAATGTCTGGCGCATGAACGCGGACGGCTCCGCTCCGCTGCGACTGACCGACGGAAAACGAGATTGGTGGCCAACTTGCTCTCCCGATCAGAAGTGGGTGTATTACTTCGATGGCTTTGATTTCAAAATTCACCGTGTAGCGCTGGACGGCTCGAGCAAGCCGGAAGCAATTCTGAGTTTGCCACAGGGCTATTCATATGCCACGTCGCTTACTGCTTCTGGCGACGGCAGGACGTTAGCCGCCTCCCTGTACGACCTGCAGCGCACAGGGACAAAGATTGGGCTGTTCGATCTCGCGTCATCGAAGCCAACGCGCCTGCTCGACGCAGGCCGTCATACGGACATGTTGAAATTCACCCCCGACAGCAAGTCGCTAATCTATGGAATTCACGAGAATGGCGTAGACAATATTTGGATGCAGCCGCTGGACGGGTCTGCGGGTCATCAGATTACCGATTTCAAGTCGGAACAGATCTGGTCAGTCGACTTGTCGCAGGATGGAAAGAATCTGGCTGTTTTGCGCGGCCACTTTGTTTCTGATGTGGTTCTGCTGCAAGAAAACAAGCCGTGAGATTGCTTAGCCAAGTGGCACTCGCCTTCTTTGCCATGACGCGATTCCGATTGAGCCTGGCCGCTGGAAGAGCGGGTCGCGTTTTGGCGTTCCTTTGCCGCTCTGGTTGCTCCTCCACAGATAGATTCGGTATTCTTATATGTACACACCACGCTCCGCCGATCATCTGTCAGTCTTCCAGTACGCCCGTTTGCGGCGCGACTGGTGTGTGCGAATCATTTCCCAGGGGGCGGCACGACAGCCGCAAATTCAGACGGATTAAAAGTTGGCCGGAGAGCAATTGAAGCGAGGCAGAACCGCGGTCATTGTTGGAGCGCAGTGGGGCGACGAGGGCAAAGGTAAAATCGTCGACGTCCTCACGCAGACTTTTGAAATCGTAGCGCGCTACGCTGGCGGCCATAACGCCGGGCACACCGTCATCATCCACGGCAAAAAATTTATCTTGCAACTGGTGCCGGGAGGCATTCTTCGCCCGGAGTGCACCAGCGTCATCGGCAACGGCGTTGTGCTTGATCCGATGGCCTTTCTCAAGGAAGTTGCTTCGCTGCGAGACGCCGGCGTAAAAGTTGACGGGAATCTTTTCGTCTCGAACCGAGCGCAGGTCATTCTGCCCTACCACCGCATGATGGAACTCGGCTCGGAGAACGCGCCCGGCCGCGTAAAGATCGGCACTACCTCGCGCGGCATCGGCCCCGCCTATGAAGACAAGATGGGCCGCCGGGGCCTGCGCGTCGCCGACCTGCTCGATCGGCCACTGCTCCGCACGCATATCGAAAACGCCTGCCGCGAAAAAAATATGATCGCGCACGCGCTCTTCAATTCCGATCCGCTCGACGCCGACAAGATGTTTGCGGAGTATTCAGTTGCGGCCGACAAGATCGCTCCCTTTGTCGCTGACACTGCGCTGCTGCTGAATCGCGCGCTCGCTGAAGGCAAGTCGATTGTCTTCGAAGGCGCGCAAGGCACCATGCTCGATATTGATCACGGCACGTATCCGTTTGTGACCTCGTCGAGCGCTACGTCGGGCGGCGCCGCTATCGGCACGGGCGTGCCGCCGACTGCGATCGATACCGTAATCGGCATCACCAAGGCTTACTGCACGCGTGTTGGCGGCGGCCCGTTCCCGACCGAACTGCTTGGTCCGGAAGGCGAAGACCTGCGCAAACGCGGCAACGAATTCGGCGCGGTCACCGGGCGCCCGCGTCGCACCGGCTGGCTCGATTTGCCTCAACTCCGATACGCTGGCATGATTAATGGCATTTCCTGGCTGGTGGTGACCAAGCTTGACGTGCTCGATCATCTCACCGAGATTCCGGTGTGCATCGGGTATAAGATCGACGGCAAAGAAATTGACGGCTTGCCGCCGCAGGCATGTGGCTTCGAAAAGATTGAATGCATATATCGCACGATGCCGGGGTGGGCAACCCCGACGAACAAAGTAAAAACGTTTGGCGAACTGCCAAAGGCTGCGCGCGAATATCTGGCGTTCATTGAAAAGGAAACGGGTGCGCGAGTAGGTTTAATTTCCACCGGGCCGGATCGCGCAGAGACGATTCTGGTAGATGAGTTTGTAAAAGAGTTGGGGCTGAAAGCTTAATCAGAATTAAGGTCGGTCCGAGAAGAAGCCGAATCAGGAAAGAAGAGAACGGAGCGAACGGATGGTAGTGCTGGCGGTAACCTGGATAGCCAAGATCGGGCGCGAGTCCGAAACAGCCGCAATTTTCGACAAACTGCAAGGCGAATCACGCAAGGAACCGGGCTGTGCCATGTATCAGGTGCACAAGCACAAGACTGATCCGCGCCGCTTTTTCATCTACGAGCAATACAAAGACGATGCCTCCCTCGAAGCGCATCGCACGTCAACGCATTTTTTGCAGATGGCAAAAAAAGATCTGCCCAAAGTTGCCGACCGCACCGAGGGCCATTTGTTCGAGCCACTAGGCTGATTTTACGAGGGCAAGTAATCGGCTGGTGGCGCCAGCAATTCTTGCCGACGGCCGCCAACCTGAACCCGATCGGCAGATCAGGTGTTCATTTGCGACGCCGTGGTGACACTCGGGGTTGGCGATCCTACTGCGCCAGTTCGTATCCCGCGAAAAAGAAGCTCAACTCAAAACGGGCGGTGTCATCCGCGTCCGAGCCGTGGATCGCATTGTGCTCGATGTTGGTTGCCCATTTTTTGCGGATCGTGCCCTCTTCGGCGCTCGCCGGGTTGGTCGCGCCCATCAGCTTGCGCAGATCGGCGATGGCATTTTCTTTTTCCAGCGCCAAGGCAACGATCGGCCCGCTCGACATGAACTGCGTCAGCGAGTGATAAAACGGACGGCTCGCATGCACCGCATAGAACTGCTCCGCCTGGTGCTGGGTGATCTCCAGCATCTTCATCGCGATGATGCGGAAGCCGTTCTTCTCGAACTGCTCAATAATGTCTCCGACAGCGTTTCTTTTCACCGCGTCGGGCTTGATGATGGTGAGTGTGCGTTGCAGTGTTTTCATAAGTAAGTTGTCAGTTCCCGTTCTCGGTTCTCAGTTGCCGCACTCTTACGCAGAGACGCGGATTGCCGCATCTCTGTTTACTTGCGGAATCTTGAATCTGAATCGCGGCGTAACTAAACCTTCACGCCCAGCGCCGCCGCCAGGGTCTCGCCAATATCGGCGGGCGATTTCGCCACCTTCAGGCCGGCTTTTTCCATCGCTGCAATCTTTTCCGCCGCCGTGCCTTTGCCGCCTGAAATAATCGCTCCCGCATGGCCCATGCGCCGCCCCGGAGGCGCGGTCTGCCCGGCGATGAATCCCACCACCGGCTTCTTCATATGCAGCTTGACGTACTCGGCCGCGGTCTCTTCCGCATTGCCACCAATTTCGCCGATCATGACAACCGCCTCCGTCTGCGGATCGCGATTGAATAATTCCAGCGCATCCACAAAATTCGTTCCGATAATCGGATCGCCGCCAATGCCAATCGCTGTCGACTGCCCAATGCCGCGCTGCGTAAGCTGGTGCACAGCCTCATACGTCAGCGTGCCCGAGCGCGACACGATGCCGACATTTCCTTCTTTATGAATATTCCCCGGCATAATTCCAATCTTGCATTTGCCCGGCGAAATAATCCCCGGACAATTCGGCCCAATTAGCCGCGACCGCCGCTCCTGCAAAAATTCCCACGCCCGCACCATGTCGAGCGTCGGAATCCCTTCAGTGATACAGACAATCAATTCGATCTCCGCATCCGCTGCTTCCATGATCGCGTCCGCAGCGAACGGCGGCGGCACAAAAATTACGGTCGCGTTGGCGCCCGTCTTATCGACTGCCTCCTGCATGGTATTAAAAATCGGCCAGCCTTCATGCGTCGTCCCGCCTTTGCCAGGCGTCACGCCTCCGACAACTTGCGTGCCATAAGCCGCGCAGGCCTTCGCATGGAACGTGCCCTCACGGCCCGTCAAACCCTGCACCAGGAGCCGAGTCCGTTTATCCGCCAGAATTGCCATAATTGCTCACTTTCAAAATCGTCGTTAGTCGTCGGGCGTTTGTCGTTCGTCAGCGCGACCTAAGCGCCCTTGGCCGCGGCCACCACTTTATCGGCGGCGTCCTTCATCGTCTGCGCGATCACAAAGTTGAGCCCCGATTCTTGCAGAATCTTGCGCCCTTCCTCGACATTCGTTCCTTCCAGCCGCAGCACGACCGGCAGCTGAATATTCATCTTCTTCGCCGCTTCAACCACACCCGTCGCCAGCGTATCCACGCGCAGAATGCCGCCAAAGATATTGATCAGCACGGCCTTAACATTTTTGTCGCTGAGCAGAATTTCAAACGCGTGCGCCACCTGCTCCGCATTCGCGCCGCCGCCCACATCGAGAAAGTTCGCCGGCATGCCGCCCGCGTACTTGATGATGTCCATGGTCGCCATCGCCAGCCCCGCGCCATTCACCATGCAGCCAACGTTGCCGTCGAGCTTGATGTAGTTAAGGTTGTACTTCGACGCTTCCACCTCGAGCGGATCTTCTTCAGTGACGTCGCGCAGTTCGCGCAAGTCCGGATGGCGGAAGAGCGCGTTGTCGTCAAAGGTCAGCTTGGCATCGAGCGCAAACAGCCGCCCATCCGTGCAGCTCACAAAAGGATTGATTTCCACCAGCGATGCATCGGTTTCCAGAAACGCCCGATAAAGACCGCTCAAAAACTGCACGGCGGCGTTAATCTGCGAGCCCTTCAATCCCAGCGCAAACGCAATCTTGCGCGCCTGGAACGGCTCCAACCCCATCCCCGGGTCGACATACTGCTTCAAAATCGCCTCCCGCCGTTCCGCCGCAACCTGCTCAATATCCATGCCGCCGGCCGACGAAGCCATGAACACAGGCTTGCCCTCACCGCGGTCAACCAGAATTCCGAGATACAGTTCCTTCTCGATCGGCAGCGTCTCTTCAATCAGCAACCGCCGCACCACGCGCCCCTCGGGGCCAGTCTGATGCGTGATCAGCGTCATGCCCAGAATCTTGCCCGCCAGTTCGCCCGCTTCGGCCAGCGACTTCGCAATCTTCACGCCGCCGCCCTTGCCGCGCCCGCCCGCGTGAATCTGCGCCTTTACCACCACGCCGGTCGCGCCTGCATCAAACAATTCTTTCGCGGCCGCCTCAGCCTCTTCGCGGGTGGTCGCCATCGAGCCCCGCGGCACCGCGACACCATACTTCTTCAAAATGGTTTTCGCCTGGTACTCGTGAATTTTCATAATGATTTAAAGCCCGTCGTTCGTCGCTGGTCGTTTGTCGTTTGCACCTGGGAATCGGCCAACCGCTGTGAACACTTGAAAGGGTCTCGATTGCGGCGAAAGAAACGTGCAGCAAACCAATGATTCTATAAGACCGCGGCGCAATCGGCAAAGCGGCGTCCGCACACTAGGACATGAGCCGGGTCGCGGAACCCCCTGGCAGAAATGTGCATCGCGCGGCGTAGCAAGGGAGTCTGATATCTCAGATGAGAATCGTTTCCGTTAATGTCGGGCGTCCGCGCCTCTACTCGCACAATGGCGTGACTTTCAGCACCGGCATCTTCAAAGAGCCAATTTCGGAGCGCGTGATGCTTCGCCGCACTAACCTCGACGGCGATCGCCAGGCCGACCTGTCCGTCCACGGAGGGCCCGAAAAAGCCGCTTATGGTTACCCGACAGAACACTATGCTTACTGGAAAGCCGAATTAGCCGAGACAACTTTGCCTTGGGGAGCCTTCGGCGAAAATTTCTCTACCGAAGGTCTGCTCGAAAGGGAAGTGCGTATTGGCGATCGCTATCGCGTGGGCGACGCGACGGTCATGGTGAAAACTCCGCGGCTTCCGTGCCTCAAGCTGGCAGCGAAATTCCGGCGCGACGATATGATCGAGCGCTTCCTCCTCAGCGGGCGCAGCGGCTACTATTTTTCTGTCGTCGAAGAAGGCGAGGTCGGCGCCGGAGATGAATTTCAATTTTTAGGAACGGCGACGCCAACCCTGAGCGTCTTTGATACCTTCGCCGCCTATACCTCGCTCGATCTCGAGTTGCTGCAACGCGCCGCCCAGGCCATCGCTCTTCCCGAAAGCTGGCGCGAGCGATTCCAATCCCGCGCCGAAGCCATTCAAGAAGCTGCGATTGAAAGGAATTCGGCGGTAAGGTAGTTTGGATTGCGGCCGCGGCGCTTGATGAAAACGCCGGCTCGCACCTTTCAGCCCATGATCCTCGACGCCCTTCATCGCATCGCCAATCATCGCCAGTCGCTCTCCCGCGACGAAGCTCGCGCGGCCATGGCCGAGATCCTCACCGGGCAGTGCACCGATGCGCAAGTCGCCGCGCTGCTGGTCGCGCTGCACATGAAGGGCGAGACGGTCGAAGAAATCGTAGGGTTCGCCGAAGCCATTCGCGCTGCCGCCTCGCCGCTCGAACTTCACGCCAAGCAAAAATCCGGAGACGTTCTCGACGCCAGTGGCACCGGCCGCGATGCGCTCGTCGATACCTGCGGCACCGGCGGTGACACCAGTGGCACCTTCAACATTTCCACGGCCACGGCGTTCGTTGTCGCCGGAGCCCGCGTGCGCGTGGCCAAGCACGGTAATCGCAGCGTCACGTCGAAGTGCGGCTCGGCGGACGTAATGGAAGCCCTCGGTGTGAAGATCGATCTGCCGCCAGCCCGCATCGCCGCGTGCCTCGAAGAAGTTGGCATCGCATTTCTCTTCGCGCCCGCCATGCATTCCGCAATGAAATATGTGCAGACGGCTCGCCGCGACTTGCGCCTGCGTACGGTCTTTAATCTGTTAGGCCCGCTAACCAATCCCGCGCGCGCCACCTGCCAGGTCGTTGGAGTCTACGCCGCCGCTCTGGTTGAAAAATTAGCCGAGGCGCTCAGCATGTTAGGTCTTCATCGCGCGCTGGTAGTCCACGGCAGCGATGGACTAGACGAGATCACCATCACCGGCCCGACCAGAATCGCTGAGGTTCGCGACGGCCAGGTTCATACATACGAGGTCACGCCCGAAGAATTCGGATTGAAGCGCGCGGCGTTAGAGGAAATTTCCGGGGAAGACGCGGCTTTCAACGCCGGGCTGATCCGAGAAGTGCTGGAAGGAAAAAAATCCGCCCGCCGCGACGTGGTTCTGCTCAACGCGGCCGCCGCATTGGTAGCCGCCGGCAAAGCCGATCACCTGCGCGATGCTTTGCCGCTGGCAGCGCGGTCGGTAGACTCAGGCGCAGCCGCAGCCAAACTCGCAGCGCTGATTGACTTCACCAACGCAACCCTCTAGCCGCATCCGCTTGCTCTCAACGGCCGCCGCTCCCCGCCATCTTCTTCAACTTTTCAATCTGCGCCAGATGTCCGGCCCCATGCTCGCCGATTCTTTCCACAAGCTCAGCGACGCTAACCTGCCGCTGCAGCTCCGGATGGTAAGCCGACTTGGCATAAGCATTCGCATCCAGACTGCGCAGCAGTCGCAGGTTGTGATGCCGCGCCAGCCCATAAAACGCCACCAGCTCCGCTGGAGCCGCATTCATATAATTCAAATTCCGCGCCCACGCATCCTGATCGATGGGAGCAACCGCTGGCTTCTCATCCGCCAGCATCTGCCGCAATCGGTATCCATAAACGATCTCGATATCGGCCAGATGCCCCAGCACCTCAAGCACGCACCATTTGTCCGAAGAAGGTTTAAAGCGCAGCACGCGATCCGGCAATCCCGAAACAGCCGCGGCAATCTCCTTCGGACTCTTCTCAGCGGCCTCCAGATGCTTGCGAAACTCAGCTTCGGTCATAAGATATTCAAACTACAAAATCACTCGACTACCCAAACTCCAAAATTACCAGATTACAAAATCAACCCACCGCCACTTTCTCCATATACTCCGCCACCTGCACGTTCCATCCCAGGTCTTTTTTCATCAGGTCGCGGAGCTGCGATGACGCCGCCGGCTCACCGTGCACCAGATAAGTCACGCCCGGCTGGTTCTTGAACGTGTGCAGCCACTCCAGCAGTTCGGGAGGATCGGCATGATCGCTGAATTGTTCGAGCGCCGCAATCTGCGCCCGAATCGGAATGAACTCGCCAAAAATCTTAACCTCTTTCGCCCCGCTTTTAATGATCGCACCCCGCGTACCGGGCGCCTGAAAGCCAATAAAGATCACCAGATTCTTAGGGTCCGGCAATCGTTGCGCCAGGTGATGCAGTATCCGTCCGCCCGTCACCATGCCGCTCGAAGAAATAATGATGGACGGGAACCTGCTCTCGTTGATTTTCTTCGATTCCTCCGCCGTCTGCGCAAACGTGAAGCCCGCCCACGTCAGCGGCGAGCCATATTTCTTGATCAGGTCGGCCGCCTGCTCCGTGTACTCTTCCGAATGCTTCAGGAAAATCTCAACCGCTTTGATCGCCATCGGGCTGTCGCAATAAACCGGTACTCGCGGAATGGCGCCCGACTCCATCAACTCTTTAATCATGAAAATAAATTTCTGTGTCCGCTCCACCGCGAATGCCGGCACGATCACGCTCCCGCCGCGCGCCACCGTATCTTTGATCAGGCTCGCCAGCTGCGGCCGCGGATCCGTATCCGGATGCACGCGATTGCCGTACGTTGACTCCATCACCAGCACGTCGGCCGTCTCGCCCTCCTGTGGCCCGGAGTGCACCACCTTGCCGGGCGCGACCGTGCTGTTGCGCACCCGCCCAATGTCGCCCGTAAAAAGCAGCCGCCGCGTTGACGCATTCGTACCGAGCGAAATCTCCGCCATGCACGAACCCAGAATGTGCGCTGCGCGCACAAAGCGAAACGAAAGCTGCGCGTTCATCTGGATCGTCTGCCCGACCGTCACCGGCTTGAAATATTGCATACAATCCTGCGCCTCTTTGAGCGTGTAGAGCGGCAAAGCCGGAGTGTGCTTCGACGCGCCGCGCTTGTTATAAAATGCCGCGTCCTCTTCCTGAAGATGGCCCGAATCCGGCAGCACCACCGAGCACAAATCAATGGTCGCTTGCGTCGCATAAATCGGACCGCGAAAGCCCTCTTTCACCAGCCGTGGAAGCCATCCGCAATGGTCAAGATGCGCGTGCGTCAGAATCACCGCGTTAATCGAGCGCGCCGGAACCGGCGTGTCCTGCCAGTTGCGCTCGCGCCATTCCTTCTGTCCCTGGAAAAGTCCGCAGTCAACCAGAACGCGAAATCCGCCCGCGTCATTCGGATCGTCCGTAGTGCTGATGAGATGTTTCGAGCCGGTCACAGTTCCGGCCGCGCCAAGGAATTGAATGTAAGGCAAAAGTTGCTCCTCTACGACAGACAAAAATCTACCACGAAGGTAAAGACGGCATGACCCGCTTTACTCCGTGGGCTCCACGTCGGCGTCCCCGCCCATCACCTGATCTCGATACCGTCGCCACTTGGCAAAGCCTTCGAGGGCTTCGGGGCCCGGCGCAAAAAAGTCTCCGGTTTGGGAATCGACGGCCCTCAGATCAAGGCGCTCGAGGATGGCAGCAACAACTCCAACAGCGCCCTCGCCTCCGCGAACGTGGAAGGCGAAACTGCTGCACCCTTCTTCTTTGCCCATGTTCATTTCGATCGACCAGTCGCTGCCGTCGATGCGGCCCCACGCCGCGTCAGAGAAGTCCGCCGAGGGAATAACTTGCTTAATCTTTTCGATCAGCGCCTGACGCGTGCCGATCGATGAGCGTCTGAAATCGGCAGGAACACCCGCCACCGTCGCGGCATTCCGGGGGAAGTCCATTACAAAAATATCCCAGCTCATATCAGTGTGCCAGAATGCGATTAAAAATCGGGGCCGCCAAGCCCGCCGCGTTCACTTCTGGAGTACAGCTTTTGTCCTCGCGTAATTTCCGTTTCATTTCGGTTTTGTGTCCGTGGAAGAAATTTTAAAGACGTTGTTTGATACGTTATCTTCCGGCACGCTCCCATCATTCACCGCGACCTCAATCGGCGCTTCCGACAGTTCAACCCGCATCGTCGCCGTGCTCTTCGCGCGAACTTCCAGCCGCCGCGAAACTTCGCTCCCCGCGCAGCGCACGGTAAACGGAACCTCCGCCCCCGCGTTGCCGGAATTCTCCAGCGTTACTGTGATCATCCGCGCACGCTTTTCGCTGGCGGCTGTATCGCCGGGCTTGTCATCCTCCCAGGGATGCACCGCCAGCACCCGCACATCCGGCAAGCCACGATCATGGTAGACCCAGTCTTCGAAAAACCATGCCAGGTCGCGCTTGGCCGCCGCCTCGATCAACCCCTCCACATATTTTGGATCGCGATCGTCCTCCGCTTTATATTTCGCAATCGCCGCCTTCAGCGCGTCCTGTCCGGCCATGTCGCGCAGCATCCACCACACATACGCCGCTTTGCTGCGATAGTAAATCTCGTCAAACGTAGCTGCCAGCGGAGGCCCAATGTCTTTGACCGGCGCACCCGGAATTGTTTTTTCCGCATCGAGAAATGCCGCGCGATGCGACGCCAAAAGATCGAGCGCCGCCGAGCGCCCGCCCTGCTGCTCGCGATAAGCCGCCTCCGCAAAATGCGCCAGCCCCTCATACACCCACGGACGCGGCGACGCGAACGCCGAATGCACCAGTTCATGCACCAGATTAATTCCCGCCTGCTTCGTGTCCTCGCCCTCCATCGACACCATCAACAGCGTGCCGCTCTCAAATGGAGCCGCGTGCGGATCGGCCAAATCCGCAATCGCAATCGGAGCCCTTGGTTTGCCAAACCATTCGGTCACAAATGTAGTTGCGGGATCGAACGCCTCTGCATAAGTTGCCGCGCCGGACTCGTGATCGGGCAAGCTGAAAAGATTCAGAGGATCCTTGTACGAACTCTTGTAACGTGCAACCGCGAAGGTAGGAACAGCCGTTCCCAAACTCTTCAGAGAGCAAGTCGTCCCCGATCGTTGAACACCCGTTGCTTCTATCCAGCTTGGATCGGCGGACGAGCAGACCACAACTGGCATCTCCTGATTGCCATCTCCGTCAACGTGGATATTCACATGAAACTCGCTCCCCGCCTCGCGCGCCCGAAGCCGATCCGTGACCTCAAACAAACTATTCCCTTCGGAAAAATCCGCCGACTCGCTCGTGATCGGATACCAAGCGACGTACCCCGCGCCCCGCACTGCCGTAAACGACGCGCCAATATGATCCCAACTCGTGTGCCGCGCGATCGCATCCGGCACGCCCACCCGCGCCAACCGCGTGGCGTCGAGCGGAATCACGCCCTCGTAGCCCACTTCCAGTTCCACCGAATCCTTCGGTTTGATCTCTGCCGGCAAGGTAACGATCGCCTCTGAAAGCGCGCCCGTGTGATCGATGTCGGATGTGAAAGGCTGCGAGACAAATTGCAGCGCCTTATCCGCTGCCCGAATCGCCCGCCAGTCCAGCGACGAAGAAATTTGCAGCGCCACAATTTGTTGCGGCTGTGCGGAATCGTTGCGCAAGGTGATCTTGCCGCGCGCGCCCAGGCGTTGCTGATCCGGCTCCAGCCGAATTTCGAGATCGTACTTGGTGACGGTGAACGCCTCGCGGTCGAGTGCCGCGGCAAAAAGGCTTGAAGCACAGAGGACGCAGAGAATACAGGCAAACTTCGCGATGGCGGCCAATCTCATGATTGCTTCGATGCGCCGAGCCGCCTCTGGCGCACCACTTCATACAGCACAATCCCAGCGGCGACCGAAACATTCAACGACGGCACCTGTCCGAGCATCGGAATCGACACCAGAAAATCGCAGTGCCGCCGCACCAGATCATGAAGACCCTTGCCCTCCGCTCCGAGCACCACCGCGCAGTGCATTTTGTAATCGACCTGGTCGTATGTTTTTTCGCCGCGCTCATCGAGGCCCACAATCCACAGCTCTTTTTCTTTCAATTCTTCCAGCGTGCGCGAAATATTGGTCACCTTCGTGATCGGCAAATGCTCGCTCGCCCCCGCCGAAACCTTCGCCACCGTTCCCGTCACCGATGCCGACCGCCGCTCTGGAATGATTACGCCGTCCGCGCCCGCCGCATCCGCCGTCCGCAAAATCGCCCCCAGGTTATGCGGATCCTCCACGCCATCCAGCACCACAATCAGCGAATGCTCGCCGCGACGCGACGCCACCAGATCGTCCAGATTGCTGTACTGTTTTGCCGAAGTCGCCGCCACCAGCCCCTGATGCGCGGCATTTCCCGCCAGTTCGTCCAGTTCCATGCGCGACACAAAGCGCACCGGAATGCCCATCTTGCGGCACTCATCAATCACCCGCTGCAGCCGGATATCTTTCCGCTCTTTGGCCACAGCAATCCAGGTAATCGCGCGACCCCGGGCCTTGAGCGCTTCGGTGACGGTGTTAATTCCGTAGAGAATATTCATTGTTCTAGTTTGCTATGTCGTAGAGACGCGGCCTGCTCCACTCTCAACGCGAACCATCAGTGTATCGCGCCGTGGACGTCCACACTCTCGTGCTCGGTGCATCCGCGACAATTCTCAGTGCTAGACTTGAAGAAGCGACAGCCCTCGTGAACCCCGTCTACATCCTCTCAGCCGTCCGCACGCCCATCGGCAAATTCGGAGGCTCGCTAGCCTCGCAAACAGCGGCCGACATGGGCACCGCAGCCGCCAAAGCAGCCATCGCCCGAGCCAAAATTCAACCGCAGCAAATCGAAGAAACAATTTTCGGCAACGCCCGCCAGGCCGGCGGAGGCCCCAACCCCGCGCGCCAGATTTCCATTCGCAGCGGCGTTCCGCAAGAGGTCCCCGCCTACACCGTCAATAAGGCCTGCGCCTCCGGCATCAAGTCCATCGCCCTCGGCTTCAACGAAATTGCCACTGGCAATCTCGAGTGCGTGCTCGCGGGAGGCACCGAGTCCATGTCGCGCGTCCCTTACTATCTCGACGGCGCTCGTTGGGGATACCGGTTAGGTAATCAGGATCTCGTTGATGGCATGTACCGCGATGGCTTCTTCTGCCCGATGGCAAAAATGGTGATGGGAGAGACCGCCGAAATTCTCGCCGAGCAGTACAAAATTTCCCGTGAAGAACAAGATGAGTTCGCCATCACCTCGCAACAGCGCGCCGCCGCCGCTCAATCCGCCGGACGCTTCGATGCGGAAATCGTCCCCGTCACCATCGAAGCCAAAAAGGGCACAACGATCTTCGCCCGCGACGAGCATCTCTTTCCCGACGTAACGCCCGAAAAAATGGCCAAGCTCGCGCCCGTCTTTTCAAAAGCGGGAACCATCACCGCCGCCAATTCTTCCGGCATCACCGACGGCGCAGCCGCTCTGATCCTCGCCAGCGAAAAATTCTCCATGCAAAATAATCTTCAGCCGCTCGCCCGAATCGTCGCCGTAACTTCCGCCGGTGTCGACCCGCGCCTCATGGGCATCGGCCCTGTGCCCGCCATCCGCAAGCTCGAACAAAAGCACGGCCTCAAGCTTGCCGATTTCGATCTCATCGAACTCAACGAAGCCTTCGCCGCTCAGGTCATCGCCTGCGACCGCGAACTCCACTTCGATCGTGACCGCCTCAACGTCAACGGCGGATCCATCGCCCTCGGCCACCCCATCGGCTGCACTGGCACGCGCATTACAGTAACGCTGCTTCACGAACTAATTCGCCGCAAAGCCCGCCGCGGCCTGGCCACCCTCTGCGTCAGCGGAGGCATGGGCATGGCCCTGGCCATAGAAACCGCCTGACTGCCAAGTCCGCCGCCAACAACGGGTCTGCGTCCGCTGCCATTGCCCATCGTATCCCCGGCTACTATACTCAAAATGAGCCGCCAAACACGCGGCCAGCATCACATTGTCTATGTCTCTCTCTGCTGTCATCGTTGACGACGAGCAACTCGCCCGCGACGAACTCGCCTACCTCCTCAATCACGCCGATGTCAACGTCGTCGCCCAGGGCAAAAACGGCCTCGAAGCCGTCAACCTCATTCGCGAGCATAATCCCGACCTCGTCTTCCTCGACGTGCAGATGCCCGGTCTCGATGGCTTCGGAGTCATTAAGAAGCTGCTCGACCGCAAAGTCCCGCTGCCCAAAATTGTCTTTGCCACTGCCTTCGATCAATATGCCGTCAAGGCCTTCGAAGTGAACGCCGTCGATTACATCCTCAAGCCCTTCGACAAAAAGCGCATCGCCCAATCCATCGACAAGGCGCGCGCCAAAATCGAGTCCGGGAACGGCTCCGTCGAAAAGCTCGAAACGCTCGTCCGCATGCTCGAGTCGCAAAAGCCCTCAGCCGCAAAAATTCTCATCAAGGCCGCCGGACGCCTCTTCCTCGCCGATCCCAAAGACATCTGTTTTGCCACCATCGAAGATGGCGTCATCAGCGTCACCACCAGCGGCCACCTCGGCATGGAAGGCCAATCCAACTGCCGCACCCTCGAAGAGCTATTCGAAAATCTCGATCCCAACCTGTTCTGGCGCGCCCACCGCTCCTTCCTCGTCAACAAGAATCACATCCGCGAAGTCGTGCCCTGGTTCAAAAGCTCCTACCAGCTCCGCATGGACGACAAAAAGCAGACCGAGATCCCAGTCAGCCGCGCCCAAACGCGCCGCCTGCGCGAACTCTTCAACCTGTAAAGGCGTCCGTCGTCACTGCTTTTTCTGGATTGCGCGGGCGAGTTTTCCCCAAGAAGTAAAAATGGGCAGCCGCAAAACCGATCCGGCTGCCCAGGGGAGGGACACTCAAAACTCCAGGAGGGAGTTCTTACGCGATTGCCTGTAGCGCGATTCGGTTCGGAATCACCAGCATCGAACCTTCCATTCGAATCAGCTCCTTTTTCTTTAACTCGCTCAGCAACCGTGTAACTGTTTCGCGCGACGACCCAATCATCTGCGCAATCTCTTCATGCGTGAATTCCGACTCCACCCGCAAATCCCGGTTATGCGGCTCCAGCGCGACCCACGACAGCAGCAGCCGCGCCAGCTTTTCCGTCGAACTGCGGGCCAAAAGCAAATCGTGAACATCGCCAAAGGTCTCCGTCACCTCCCGAGCCAGCAAGACGGCGCACGCCACGGCCGCGCGGTTGTCGCTTTTCAGCAGCCGCATGAAGTCCTCGTGTTCCACAAACTTGACCTGGCAAAAGCCGATCGTCGCCACCGTCATCGGCGAAGGCCGGCTCGACACCAGCGCGCTCAACCCCAGCACATCCCGGTTCCCGGCAATCTTTAGGATGATCGTTTTCCCGTCCCGCGCCTCCACCGACAACTTCGCCCGCCCCGAGCAGACGATATATATGCCGCGCGGCGTCTGTCCTTCGGTCAGCAGCGTGGCGTTGCCGGGGTACAGCGTAATGTGCCCGATCTCATTGAACGCGTTCATCAGTGGATCAGGCAGCTGGCAAAAGTCGCCCCGCTGCCGCAGCGTGCAGTTCAGACAATCGTTCGGCACATGGAAGCGTCGAGGCACGCCCACCAGTCAACTCCTGATTGCAAAGAAAATTTGCTCGCGCCTACCTACGCCGGGGGAGCGCACACGAGCAACATGAATGTGCAACCAGGTTGCCATCGCGGTCTACCCGCCAAGTGCTTGGCCTTGCACTGTTTACCTCGGATGATCCAACGCCGTCTGGTTTTGCGGTGCCGTAGGAAAGTCGCACCTGACGATGGATGGGCAGGGGTCAATCCAGATACTCGCTCCGCGAAATTCCCAGCTTCTGCATCTTGTGTTGCAGCGTAGTCCGCTTCAATCCCAGCTGCACCGCGGCGCCCTTCGTTCCGGAGAGCACGCCGCGCGCCTGCCGCAATGCCGTAATGATGTGATCCCGCTCCCGGTCTCGCAGTGTGTGCTCCAGATCGGGCCGCTTTGCGATCTCCTCGCGCAACTCCGCCAGCGGCGGCCGCAGGCGCTCGTCCTCCGAAAGAATTACCGATCGCTCGATAAAATTCTCCAGCTCCCGTATGTTGCCCGGCCATCGCCAGTGCATCATCACTTCCACCGCTTCGTCCGGGATGAGCGTGATCTGCTTCCGCATCCGCGCCGCGCACTTGTCCACGAAATAGCGGATCAGCATCGGAATGTCCTCGTGCCGCTCCCGCAGTGGAGGCAAGTGCAGCGGAAAAACATTCAACCGGTAGAACAGATCGCTGCGAAATTCGTTCTCTTCGACCGCTCGCGCCAGGTCGCGATTGCTCGCCGCCAGAACCCGCACATCCACCTTGATGGTCCGCGTCCCCCCCAGCCGCTCAAACTCCTGGTCTTGCAGCACGCGCAGCAGCTTGGGTTGCAGCTCCAGCGAAATCTCTCCGATCTCATCCAGCAGCAGTGTTCCCCGGTCGGCCAACTCCAGCCGCCCCACCTTCTGGCTCACCGCGCCCGTGAACGCGCCCTTCTCATGTCCGAACAACTCGCTCTCCAGCAGCCCGGTCGGAATCGCCGCGCAGTTCATCTTGATAAAATTCCGATCGCGCCTCGAACTCATCGCGTGGATCGCGCGCGCCACCCGTTCTTTCCCCGTTCCCGTCTCGCCCGTAATCAACACGGTTGCGTCAGTTACGGCGACAATGGCCGCGTTTCCAAGGACCCTCTTCAGCGCGGGGCTGGTTCCAATGATCTTGTCCGCACGTTCCGCGCTTATCTCACTTTCCAGATACCGCTTTTCATTTGCCAGACGATCCTTGGTCTGTGCTACCTCACGAAAAGTAGCCGCGTTGTGGATTGCGGGCGCGATCTGGGTCGCCACCTGCTGTAGATACTCGCCATCCTCCTGGCTGAATGCGTTCTCCCGCGCCGCTCCCAGTAACACGCTTCCGAGCGCGCGGTTTCCCATCAAAAGCGGTACGCAGCATAGGGACAGGACGCCCGAATCCTGTATCTCCCGTATCGCCACGTCGCTGAACCGGCCGATCTCCTTCGCGTCCAGCAAGGCAACCTTCCGCGTCTCGATCGCGCGCGCTGAAATCGCATTGGCGAGCGGCAGGCGGTTCCACTCGCGCGCGGCCGCGCTCTGCGCCGGCTCCACGGTTCGTATGCGCAGTGTCCGCGAATCAGGCTCCAGCACCGCCAGCCGCGCATAGTCGTAGTTCGTGATTCGTCGCATTTTTGAGAAAACCAGCGGCAGCAGTTGGTCAAAGTCGAGGGTCGAACTCACTTCCTGCCCGATCTCGACCAGGCTCTTCAGGCGGTTCTGCTGTTTCTCCCACTCCGAGTGAATCTCGTGATTCTCCACCGCCAGCGCAACCAGTCGCGCCGCCCGCTCCAATAGCGGCAACGCCTCCGGACTATCTTCGCTCGGCTCTGGATACCCGACGCCGAGCGCCCCATATCGGCGGCGCGCGCTGCTCATCGGCACCACCGCGTACGAGCGCACGCCGTGGGCGCGCAATTCCCGCAAACCATCCGCGAACCGCGTTTCGCGCTCAATGTCGGGGATCCTCACCGGCTCCTGATGCTTCCACACCCAGCCGCTCGGCGAGTCCGCCGCCGCCGCCGAAGACGCATCCCACGGCCGCATCTCGATTCCCGATTCCGAGAAAGAGGTGACAATGCAGTTCTGCGCCGCGTCGCAGACCGAGAATCTAACCAGCGTGCACCCCGTCAGTTCGCGCAGCAGCGGAGCGATCTCTTCAAATAATCCCGGCAATGCGCCGCCGGCAACAATCAGATCCGTGATCGCCAGAAGCACTTCAGCACTTGATCTTCGAATGACCGCCAACTTGTTCGTATCCTGCGCCTCACTTGTTTCCGGGCGCTCATCTTCTTCCCGTTCGCGCGCAGCTCCCTGCATGCCGGGCGAGCCTCTCCCCTTCGCGGGCCTTTCCTTCAAAATGTGAGCAGTTCTGGGAGCGAATACGGCGTGCCAGGCCGTTGACCAGTTCACTCATCGGCGTTCGCGGTCGTCGGTTCCGGCGCGGGAACCAATCTGATTTCTCCCCGCAAAAGGGGAGCCCCCTCAGTCCGCGGTGCCACGTCCCGGATTACATCTTTATCCGCGACATTCACATCTTAGTCCCGTTCTGTAACCAATCAAGTACTTTGTTTGGTAAATTGTAACAACGGAGTAACTCATCTATGGCCCGCGGTTGGGAGAGTAAGTCGATCGAACAGCAGCAGGACGAGCGCCGAAGTGACGCGCAGGCGTCCCGCGACTCCCGCGCCCCCCTCACCGCCGCCCAGCAAAAACTCGCGCGCCAGCGCGAAAACCTCCTCCTCGCCCGCAAGCGCCTCAGCGACCAGTTGCCCTCAGCCGACCCGCGACGCCTTCCCATGCTCCAGCAATCCATTGCCGAACTCGATAAGCAACTCTCTTCTTTTGATAGCCTTGCCAACCCTTCCGCACCGAAGTGACTGGCCTGTTTGTATAGCCTCCATAAGCAAAACCGGGGCCGCTCCCACCCTCCCCTGACGTATAATCGAACTTGCCGTCACCGGCACAAAAATGAAAGCTCAAGTCTACGTTTCCCTCAAAAAAAGCGTCCTCGATCCCCAGGGCAAGACCATCCACGGAGCCCTCAAAAAAATCGGATACACGAGCCTCGACGAGGTTCGCCAGGGCAAATATTTTGAAATTACATTGCACTCCGGCATCTCGAAAACCGACGCCCAGGCCGAGGTAGAAAAGATTGCCCGTGAAGTTCTGACCAACCCGGTAATCGAAGAGTTCCATTTCTCCCTCGAAGAGTG
>JBAWAI010000267.1:0-3149 GCA_049589215.1 Terriglobales bacterium
CTCACGGCGCTCCTCAAAGGAGCGCCTTTTTTCTTTCTTGGGTTTTGATCAACGACGCAAGCATCCGGCTTTGAAGCTCGACCGTATCAGGTCGAATTATTGCCGTAAGGTATAGCAACGGGCGACCAGCGCTACGCGCACGCTGAGATCTCGGAGCATCTCGATTTGACAGCGCTCGAACGTGGAAAAGCCGCTCACCAAATGCCCTTGTCATCCCCAGTCAGGCCATGCGCCACAAGCGCAGAGATCGCCAGCGGCGGCAGCAACGGCAGCCGGAGCAGAGCCCGAACGTCTCCGTGCTTACCGGCCTCAAGCAGCTGCGATGAATATAACCTTGCCCCCGTCGCCTTCGACACTCGCAGATAGCCGCCCTTAAACTGCACGGTTGATGCGGGAGAATATGCAGCCCGTATCACCTCGTCGGGCAGCCCGACAGTTCCTCCATAGGACTGAACATAGTTCTGAAGAAGTTGAAGATAGGTCGCGACGCCCGGCCATATCCCCGCCGAATTCGCGGCTCGTTTCAACTCGGCGAAATCCACCGCGCCACTTTGCAGCAGCGCCGCCGTATCAACCATGTCGCACAAACGAAAATAAAAATGCCGGTACACTCTTTGCAGCGTTGAGATAACGACGCGTTCCTCAGACGCAGCTACTAGAAAGTCATAGCCGCCAACGTTCTTCGGCACTCTGCGCTCGATCACGCGCCGCGCCAATTCCGCGTGCTCGCCCGTCTGACCCAAAAACTGAACGTGAATTTCGACCAGCTCCGGCAACCCGGGAACGCTGAAGTTCCACTTGTGCGCCAGCCGGTCGCCCCAGCTTCGGTCCACCGGCCTCGCTCCAAACTGCTCGCGCATCGCTCTCTGCACCGCTCCCTCGTCTGCCGTGGTGTAAAGATCGAGATCCGAACCAAGGTCCGGCCAATGATCGAGCGATTTGATCACCGCCACTCTGCATCCCCGCGTCTCCAGCGCATCGCAAATGGAATGTAAATATCCGCTCGCCCGCTCAATTCGAATTTGTTCGGCCGCCAGTACGCTTTCGCACCGGTCCACAACTTGTTTTTCGTACTCCGAAGTCAACGTAGCTGTGCCTGAAGAGGCGATGCTCTGCACAACGTCCAGCGCGCGCACGATCACATGGTGATTATTCGCAAGCTCGACGAAGTTCGCGAACTCCTGCTCGCTAAGCCGTGCCACATAACGCAATTCTCTTCGCAATTTTTCCAGGCGCGCGCCCGTCTCAGCGTCAGCCCGTGATTCTTGCCCCCGTATGGTCAGGCGCGACAGCACTTCCATGTGTTTCGCCGCTAATGATTCGCTTTTCATTTCTCCCGTTTTCTCCTGAAGTCCTGAGCTTTGATGAAGCATGCCTTGCATTGGTTTGCGCGAAAGACGCATTGCACGAAAATCGTCATTGTGCGAAAAACGTTTTGCGCGACAAAGCTCCAAGTGCGTTGTAATTTCTTTTGCGCTACAGCAAATACCGTAATGACCAATCAGGTTTGTCGTCCTACAGTATTTCAATGCCGCAACCAGCGCGACTTTTCGTCGACCACGGGGTTTGCGAGCAACGACTCGGAAGTTAATTCCGGGCATTCACGTCTCCCATTCGCAGGTTGACCAACCAACTTAGGCTGGCGGCCATCGAAGGTGAAGTAAAGTTAAAGGAGCCCCTCGGTGCATTTCAGCGCGATCCTTCTCGGCGGCAAGTGCCCCTCTGTTCCCGTCCCACCGCATTCGATGAACGTTGCTTCAAACGGTGCTCATCTCGATACGGACTGGGATGCTGGCCTTTCACTCAATCAGACATTGCAGCCCTCGCTCGCGTGCGTCGAGCTTTTCGGACAGTCCGCGCTCGAAAGGATCGTCGCGTGCTTCAGGAAATCCGGGCTGCGCACTATCTCAGTGATCGCCGCTCCGGACTGCATCAGTCTTCACGAGACGAGAGACATTCGAATCGCAACTCCCAGGCGTGGCGAGGATCGCTGGTCGATCGTAAAGCGTGCGCTCCTCAAGGATCTCCAGAACGGGATTGACACTGTGCTGATCGCCGACCTCGGAGCCTATGTAGAACTCGACCTTCCCGCTGCGCTGCAATTTCATCGCGCCAAAGCGCAAGCCGTAACTCCCGTTCATGACGCCCGGGGCTCACTCTCTTATTGGATCGTCGACGCGGCTCGCGTGCTCGCCAATCCAGAATTTTCTCTTCCGCCCGAAGAAAATGGCATCGTCGACGCGCCCCAGCCCTATCTAGTCGAAGGCTATGTGAACCGCCTGACTGACGCGGCCGATTTCCGCCAGCTGGTTGTTGACGCATTTCTAGGCCGCTGTTCCATTCAACCGACAGGTCGCGAGATCAAGCCAGGAGTCTGGGTCGAGGACGGCGCTCGCGTCCACAAGACCGCGCGATTGGTCGCGCCCACCTATGTGGGCAGTAACGCCCGCGTTCAGGCCAGATCGGTTATAACTCGATTCAGTAATATCGAGCGCAACTGCAATGTTGGTGAAGGCAGCCTGGTTTTCGACTCTTCGCTCCTTCCGCACACGCTGATCGGCCGAGGTCTTGATGTCTCGTCTGCCCTGGTTGACCGCACCGAGTTCACCGACCTCGGCCGCAATGTCACGCTGCGCATTCAGGATCCAAGCCTGATCTCCGATGTGCCGCCGCAGAAACAATACGCTCCCGCTTATCTCCCAGAGTACGAAGAAGCAGATCGGACCAGCGCCGATTCCGGCCTCGAATATTTTGACTATCTATCCCGCGCCAAAGGCCGCCTGCTTGAAGTCTTCAAGGGTGGAGTATGACGACCTGCAAACCCGTGGTGGTCAAGCAGCTTCCCGAAACCGTAAGCGCGCAGCAGGCACAGGCGCTGTTTCGGGAGCTCGAGCCGGTGCTGTCATCCGACCGCCCGAGGCTCGTGTTCGATTTCACCGGCGTTCGCAGTTTTGACAGCGCGGGCGTTGAATTATTACTGCGCTGCATGGAGGAAGCCATGAAGCGCAACGGCGACCTCAAACTGGCGGCGCTTTCGCCGCAAATGGCGGTTATTCTCGAGATGACAAGAGTTGATCGCCTTTTTGAAATCTTCAACAACTGCAACGCGGCCGTCGAAAGCTTTCATCATTTTTTGCCGGCCGCTATGC
>JBAWAI010000268.1:0-16581 GCA_049589215.1 Terriglobales bacterium
GCCTTTGGCAGCCCTCCCCCAGAACTGCCAAACTACTCGCTCATCCTACGGCCTCTAGGCCATGGTGTAAATGTCACTTCCGTAATGCCGAGCGCTCGGCAAGTACCCTCGATTTTAGGTGCACGAAGTAACCGGATCGATGGTTACCTTCTGGCTTTTTTAGGCAGACACCGACGCGGCCGCTTTCGGCGCGAAGACCGAATCGATCAGCGCCGCAATCTGGTCCATGGAGGTGTCAATGTCTAGCGTGAAGCGGAACAGATCGATTTCGGCGAGCGCCGGATAGTGCGCCGCCAGATAACCCCACGCCGCCTGCTGCGGAAATGACACCGCGAGAATCTCGTCATATCCATAGCCGAGATTGCGCACCCGGCACAGCAAGTCGCCGAGGTGAACCAGGCACGCCAGCGGTCCCGCAGTTTCCAGTCGATCTAAACGGTGATGACTGCCGGTCGCAGCTACCAGTTCCTGTGAAAATCCCCAGTGCTCGCAGAGCATGCTGCCGGCATCGGCGTGCGTGTAGCCAAGAATTTGCTGTTCTGAGGTATCAAGCGGGCCGCGACTGGCGACAGATTGCCGCAGGCATTCGCGAAACTTCGCATTCTCGAGAACCGAGCTCACCAGAAAGCCGATATCGTGGAGCAGTCCTGCCAGGTAAGCCTTCTCCGGCTCCGCGTAGCCGATCTTCTTCGCCATGGTCTGCGTAATCAGGGCGCAGCCCAGCGAGTGCCGCCAGAATGCGTTCGGGTCCATCACCCACTTGCCCGGCGGGATCGTCCGGTTCAGGCACAGGCCAAACAGCATCGAGCGCACCCGGTCCATGCCGAGCGTCATTACCGCGCTGCGAACCGTTTCCACCGCAGTCCGTCCGAACAGCGGAGAGTTCGCCATGCGCAGGCATTGCGCCGCGATCGCTCCATCGCGCGATACCAGTTCCACGACGTTTTCAATGCGGATGTCGTCGACCGGCAGTCGCATGAGCGCCAGCAGCGGCTGCAGGATGGCGGGCGCTGTCGAAATCGAGTCCAGCTTCGCGATGCGCGCCCGCAGATGCGTGCTTTGTGCCTCGTTCATGGCTTGCCTCCGGCGGCGGAACCGGGCGTCGGTTTCCAGTAGGCGGTCGTCGACGGAAAGTGAACCAGCCGGAAGGCGTCGTCGACTTGATAGAGCGATTCGGCGTGGCCCATGAAGAGATATCCGCCCGGAATCAGATTGGTATAAAGGTGCTGCACTACGCGCTTCTTCGAGGCCAGGTCGAAATAGATCAGGACATTGCAGCAAAAGATCACATCGATGCCCTTCAGGAAAAGCATCTTGCTATCGTCGCACAGGTTGACGCGGTCGAAGCGCACATGCTGGCGCAGCAAATCGTTCACCACCAGCTTTTCGCCGCCCGCCACAGTGAAATATTTTTTGCGGTAGCTCTCGGGAGTGTTGCGCAGCGCGTACTCCCCGTAAACGCCTGCCTTGCAGGTCTCCAGCGAGCGCGAATTCAGGTCGGTCGCCAGGATTTCGAAACTCCATCCCGCCATCTGCTTCTCTTCAAGCAAAAACATCGCCAATGCGTATGGCTCTTCGCCCGTCGAGCATCCCGCCGACCAGAAGCGCAGCCGCTTGAATCCAAGTGCGGTCTTGGTCTGCATCACTTGCGGAAGAATCACCGTCTTCATCGCTTCGAGCTGCGCGGGATGCCGGAACATATAAGTCTCGCCGATCGTGATTTCGTTGAGCAGCAGCCGCACTTCCTCATTCCGGTTGCCGCCGATCGTGAGCTCCTCAAGATAGTGTGCCGGGCTCGTCGCTCCGCTCGCGGCCATCCGGCGGCCGCAGCTTGCAACCAGCAGGTACAGCTTCTGCTCGGAGTGGTAGATGCCTGAGATGCGATAGATCAGATCGCGAATCTTCAGATACGCGGGATCGCTCGGCAGGGCTGGGCGCTCCTCCGCCGCGCGAGCCGACATCTTCTGCTTGACCGCTTCGCCCGCCATCTCCGGTTATCTCCTCCTTCCGCCAAGAGTCAAACGATGGTTCTTCAACGGCCCGCGGCTCGTGCTCTCACCCTATGCAACGCCACTCGCCGCAGAATCTCGGGCACAACCGCGTTCAGTGGACAGACCTGGTCGGCGAGTTTCGCCGCCACCACGCTGCCCGGCATTCCCCAAACCACCGAAGTCGCTTCATCCTGCGCGATCAGCGCGCTCCCGGCCGCGCGCATCGCCATTCCGCCGCGCGTGCCATCCGCGCCCATGCCGGTCAGGACTACCCCGAGCGCATTCTCCCTGATGCTCGCCGCCACCGACCGGAACAGCACATCCGCCGCCGGCCGGCAGGAATTTTCCTGCGGCTCCCGATTCAGCCCGAGAACAAGCTTCGTCCCCTGCCGCTGTACCGTCATGTGAAAATCGCCGGGCGCGATCCAGACCTCTCCCGGCTCCAGTTCCGCGCCTTCCCGGCCCTCCTGCACGCGCAGCTTCGCCGCGGCGTCGAGCCGGCCCGCGAGCAGTTTCGTGAATACGGCCGGCATATGCTGCACGATCACGATGGGCACCGGAAAATCGCGCGGAAATTGCGGCATCAGTTCGCCGAGCGCGTTCGGGCCACCCGTCGAGCTGGCGATCGCGATAAGGTCGATGCGGGTTGGATGATAGGCCGGCGCTACGAAATCGGGCCTGATCGCGCGGGATTTCGGGCGCACCCCGCACAATGCCTTGATCTTCGGAATCAGTTCGTCGCGCACCCCTGCCCGCGCGCTCTCCCGGTTCCCCGAGTTGGCCGGCTTGGTTGCATAGTCGCTCGCCCCGCGCGCCAGCGCCTCTACGGTTGCGGCCGCTCCCGGTCCGGTCAATGTGCTGAACATGATTACCGGCAGGCGCGCGTCCAGCTTCCGGATCGCGACCAGCGTCTGAATGCCGTCGAGGCCCGGCATCTCGATATCGAGCGTCACCAGATCCGGCTTAAGATCCGGAATCGCGGCCAGCGCCATCTGTCCGCTCCCCACCGCCCCCGCAATGGAGATCTCCGGGTCCGCCGCGAGTATTTCGGTAAGCTGGCGGCGAATCACGGCCGAATCGTCGACGATCAATACGCGGATTGGCGGCACGTTCCGAGTCCCCTCATGGTCCGGCTCGTTCAGGGTTTACTTGCGCTGGCGGCTCGTTTGCGGGCCGGAGGTGCGCTCGCCGCTGCGCTCTTGGCTTGTGTCCTCTCTCCGTCGACCTTGAATCGCCCCACCAGTTCGCGCAGTTCGTTGGCCATGGCGGAGAGGTGCTGGCTTGCCGCCTGCGCCTCGCCCACATTGTTTGAAGTATCCTGCGCCGCCTGCGCCACGCCCGTGATGTTGGAGGCGATTGTGCTCGCACCCTTCGCTGCCTCCGACACGTTGCGCGCCATCTCGCCGGTGGTCGCGCTCTGCTCTTCGACCGCGGTCGCGATGGTGGTTGAGATCTGGCTGATCTTGTCGATCACCTCGCTGATCCCGCCGATCGCGCTCACCGCGCCCGCCGTGTTCTCCTGGATGATCGCAATCTTGCCCTTGATCTCCTCCGTGGCCTTGGCCGTCTGCTTGGCCAGTTCTTTGACCTCGTTGGCGACCACCGCGAAGCCCTTGCCGGCCTCCCCGGCGCGTGCCGCTTCGATGGTCGCGTTCAGGGCGAGCAGGTTGGTCTGCTGCGCGATCGAGGTGATGACCTCGACCACCTTGCCGATCTCCGCGCTCGACTCCCCCAGCCGGCGCACCGTCTGGTTGGTCACTTGCGCGCTGGTCACGGCTTCCGCCGCCACCCGCGCCGCTTCCGTCGCATTCTTGGCGATCTCGCCGATGGTTGCGTTCATTTCTTCCGCGCCCGACGACAAGGTTTGCAGGTTGGCGTCGACCTGTCCGCTGGCCTGGGCCACGGTGCGCGCCTGCGCGGTGGTCTCTTCCGAGTTCGCCGTGATCTGCTGGCTGGTCGCCGAAAGCTGCTGCGCCGCCGAAACGAGAGACTCGGTGCTGCCGGAAATCTTCTGGATGGCGCCGCGCATCTCGGCCGCCACCATGTTTACCGCCTCCGAGAGATGCTTGAAATCGCCCGCATAGCTTCCCTCCATGTTCACCGTTAGGTCGCCCTCCGCCATCTTGTCGAGAACCTCGGCCACGTCGTGCAGCGGGCCGACCACCGCGTCCAGCGTTTCGTTGACGCCCTCGATGATTTTGCGGTAATCGCCCTTGTGCCGGGCGGCGTCGGCACGCGTCGAAAGCTTGCCTTCGACCGCCGTATGGGCCAGCATTTCGGCGTCTTCGACGAGCGCGTGCACCGCGTCGATGCAGGCGTTCAGGTTGTTCTTGATGAGGTTGAAGTCGCCGTTGTAGGGATCCGTGATCTTCGGCGGAATCGTTCCCTTGCTGATTTTGTCGACGTAGTCGGCGGAGACGTTCAAGGGCCCGATCACCGCGTCTAGCGTGTCGTTCACGCCCTGCACCACTTTGCGGTAGTCGCCCTGATGCTTGTTGACGTCGGCGCGCGTGGCCAGCTTCCCCTGCACTCCCGCCTGCGCCAGCATCACCGTGTCCGCGATCATGGCATTCAAGGCGACCTTCTCGCGCGTGATATCGGTCGCGTACTTCACCACCTTCACTGGCTTGCCGCCGAGGTCGAGGATCGGGTTGTACGAGGCCTGAATCCAGACTTCCCTCCCGCCCTTGCCGATGCGCTTGAATTCGTCAGCCACATATTCGCCGCGGTTCAACTTGGCCCAGAATTCGGAGTACTCCGGGCTGCGCCGGTTACCGTCCTCGACAAACATGCTGTGATGCTTGCCCTTGACCTCGTCGAGCGAGTAGCCGAGCAGTCTGAGGAAGTTGTCGTTGGCATGGACGACCGTGCCGTCCATCTTGAATTCGACCACCGCCTGCGCCTTCCCAATGGCCGCAATCTGGCCCTGATAATCGGCCGCCGCCACCTGCTTCTCCTGCAGGCTGGCCTTCATCTGGTTGAGCGCCCTGCCGAGTTCGGCCATTTCGCCGCCACCGGAGACCACCATGTCATCCTGGGTAAGATCGCCGCCTGCGATAGCCTGCGCAAATTGCAGGCATTTTTGCGTGGCCTTGCCGATGCTTCGGCCGGTCGTTATGCCGAGCACTCCCACCACCACGGCCACGAAGATGCGCAGAGCCATCATCATCGTCATGCCGCGGCTGACCGTCTCGCCGGCCGCCTGGGTCTCTTCTTTTTGCGCGGCCTCCGCCAGCGCTAGCGCCTTCTTCATGTCGCCGTCCGCTTCGTCTGCCACCGGCCTCAAGTCTGCGATCGCCTTCGCCGCCGCTTGCATGTCTCCCCGGTTCATAGCGCCCACTACCATCTGGTCCACACCGGCCATATACCTTTCGGCCGCGTCGTAACATTGCACGGTCAGCATCTCTTTCAGTTTGCCGTCCGGCAGACGTGTTCCCCAGGTCGCAATCGCTTCTTCATAGTTTTGCTTGCGCTGCTCGTAATTCGCCAGCGCACCCGGCAGCTCCGCCGGTGTTGCCGCCGACAACCGGCGCACGGCCAGGCGAATGTGATCGAGATCGAGCGCGGCCGGATGCAGGTCGTCGCCGAGATCGCTGTAGAGCCGCATCTGCTGGTAGATCGCTCCTCCCACCTTGACCCGGTTCATGGTCTGTTGTGACAGCACGCCGATAAGCGCCAGACCGGCCACCGCCACCCCGACCAGCACGTTGAGCTTGACCGCGACTTTCACATTATTCAGGTTAAGCATGGATCGTCTCTCCTCAATGTCTCGAGCAATGTCTTCCGGAATCGCTTTCCGCAAAACTCGTTCCGCAAAACTCTTTCCAACCCCGTGCCCGGCGCACGGGCGACTCTGCCCCTCAGGCGCCCGCCGCCCGCGCCGATTCCCTCCCGATGTCTGCGATCGCGCGCTGGATGTCGAGTTCAAGCAGCAGCGCCCCCGCCAGTTTGTAGACGCCGCGCACCATCTCGCGAATCGGTCCTTGCAGCGTGTCGGGCGGCTTCTCCATCGTCTCCGGCCCCACGTCGAGCACGTCTCCGATCTCATCGACCAGCAGGCTGACCGCCCCGTCGCCGGTGCGGATCACCACGTTCATGGGCAACTGCCCGTCCGGCCGCTCCGGCATGCCGAGACAGCGCCGCAACTCGATGGCGGTCACGATCTGCCCGCGCAGGTTGATCAGCCCGCGCACGGCTTCTGAGACGAGCGGCACCCGCGTCAGCTCGAGATAGCGGATTACCTCCTGCACCTCGCCCACCGGCACGCCAAAAAAATGGCTCTCCAGATAAAACGTGCAAAGCTGCCGGGTCGACGCCCTGCTCTTGTCTTCCGTCATCTCCGCAGCGACCACTTCGCCCATCCGCTCTCCCTCGCTCGTCCCCCGGGGTCTTTCCCCGGTCTTTCCCCAGTTTTTCCCCGGTATTCGTTTCTGTCATGCTCCTGCGAATTTTTCTTTACGCGCCCGTTGCGTGTTCGAAAAATCCCGGCTCGAGCGCCTGCACCACTCCCTCGATATCGACGAGGTCCGTCACCCGTTGCTGGATCATCGCCGACCCGAGCACGCCCGCCCGCCGTCCGGGATGCTCCACCACCAGGTTTTCTTCCACGATGTCGAGGATGTTCTCGACCACCAGGCCCACGCTGCGCGCCTGCCGCGTGTAGACAATCACCTGCAGGGGCAGGTTGGCCGATGCTCCCGCCGGTGCCGCCGAAAGTCCGTCCCCGGCGCCGCATTCAACCACCTCCGAGATGCGCACGAGCGGCAGAATGTGTCCGCGATACTGCACCACCTCCTGGCGTCCCGAGCGTTCGACCGCCGCCTGCTTGAACTCCTCGAGCCGCGCCACCGACGAGAGTGGAATCGCCATGCGTCCATCCACGCCCGCCCGAAACAGCAAAAGCGTCTGCCGCGCGTCCTGCGTCGCCAGCTCGCGTCCTTCAGCCTTGGCCGCCAGCCGGTGCCCCTCGCCGATCAATTGTGCGTGGCGCGCCACCGCCAGCACGTCCAGAATCAGCGCCACCCGGCCGTCGCCCATGATGCTTGCCCCGGCAAAGACCTTCACGCTCTTCAGCTGCTTGCGCAGCGGCTTGACGACAATCTCTTCCGTGTCGTTGATCTCGTCGACCACCAGCCCGAACTGCCGGTCCTCGGCGCGCAGCACGACGATGTTGACCGTGCGCCTCCCGCCGGTCTTTTCCGGCAGGCCAAGCTCATGGTTCAGGTGAACCAGCGGCAGCAGGTTCCCGCGCAGCCGGTAGACGGGTGCGCCCTGAATCCACTCCACCCGCTTGCGCGCCTCGTCGCCCTCAAGACCGACCAACTCGAGCAGGCTGACCTGCGGGATCGCAAAGCGCTGGCCCCCGGCCGTCACAATCAGCGCCGGCACAATCGCCAGCGTCAACGGAATTTTGACCTTTACCGTCGTGCCCTTGCCGGGCGCCGATTGCAGGTCGACCGTTCCCCCGATGCGCTCGATATTCGTCTTCACCACGTCCATGCCGACGCCGCGCCCGGAGACATTTGTGATCTTCTCCGCCGTCGACAGCCCCGCCGCAAAAATCAGGTTGCCCATCTCGCGCTCCGTCAGGCGCGCCGCCTGCTCGGCGCTGATCAGACCTTTCTGCACCGCCTTCGCCACCACCCGCTCGAGATTCAGCCCGGCGCCGTCGTCGCCGATTTCGATGTTGACCTGCCCGCCCTCGTGAAAAGCCCGCAAGAGCAGCAGTCCCTCGGGGTCCTTGCCCGCCGCCCGCCGCGCTTCCGGGCGCTCGATGCCGTGATCGATGGCGTTGCGCACCAGATGCGTCAGCGGATCCTTGATCGCCTCGATCAGCGTCTTGTCGAGTTCCGTCTCTTTCCCTTCCATCTGGATGCGCACCTGCTTGCCGCAGGCGAGCGCCACATCGCGGACCGTGCGCGGGAACCGGCTCCAGATGCTTCCAATCGGCTGCATGCGCGTCTTCATCACGCTCTCTTGCAGCTCAGTGGCGATCAGGTTGAGCCTCTGCCCGGCCGTCACCAGGTTGGCCTCTTCCGTCTCTTTGGTGAACTGCAGAATCTGATTACGCGCCAGCACCAGCTCCCCCACCAGGTTCATCAGCTGGTCGAGCAGTCCCACATCCACGCGGATCGTGCTCTCGCTCGCGCTCTGGCCGTGCGACTGCTGCGTGCGCAGCGCGTCGAGCACCTCCTCGGATTTGACCGCGCCCTGTTCGACCAGAATTTCGCCGATGTGCCGCGGGTCGCCGGAGCGCTGCACCTCCACCGCGTTCTGCACCTCGCGTTGGGTCACATCGCCGCGGCTGATCAGAATGTCCCCGAGAGATGGGGCCTTGCCGCCGCCCGCCGCGCCTGCGGCCGCTTCGCCGGGCGCCGTTTGGCTTAGCACCCTTTCGCTCACCACTGTTTCGCTTACCACCGACTCGCTTACGACCGACTCGCTTGCCGCCGGCTCCCTCTTCGCACGTTGGTCGGCACTTGCTTCGCTAGCGGCCGCTTTGCCGGCTGCCGGTTCGGCATGGGTCGTCAGGTTTGTGGAGGACCCGTTGAGAGCCGCTCCGTTCGTCGTTCCGTTTGTCGCCGGTTCCCCGGCTGCCGTTTCGTTTACTGCCGCTGTCTTCGCCTTCTTGCCGCGCGCCGGAGCCGCGCCCGCCCCATTCGCCTGCAGCAGCCGCGTCAATTGCGCAATCAATTCCCGGTCATCGCGTTCGCCTTCATTCCCCGAGGCCTCAATGCTCGCGAGCATCTGCCGCACCGCGTCGACCATGGCGAGCAGCGTGGTCGTCAGCTCGGGATGCAGCTTGAGTTGCCCGTCGCGCAGCTTCGCCAGCAGGTTCTCGCCGACATGCGCCACCGCCTCCAGCTTGCCAAACGCGAGAAATCCCGACGTGCCCTTAATGGTATGAATCGTGCGGAAGATGCTGGCCAGAATCTCCCGGTCCGAAGGCTGCTTCTCGAGCGCCACCAGATCGCGGTCCAGCCGGTCAAGGTTCTCATGGCTCTCGACCAGGAACTCTTTCACAATCTCGTCGTCTTCAGTCATGGCGGTTCATCTTCTTCAATCGGAACGATCGGCCTTTGGGTTGAGCACCGAGGTTCCGGGGAACCGGGCACTGCCCGCTCGGCCCGTCCCCTGATCCAGCTTTGATTGGAGAGTTCTTATTTCGAGCGCGGGTAACAGGCGAAACAGGCGATCACCCTTGCAGGCAGGTTTCCGAAGAGTCGAGAGGGATGACGGATGTGTACTAAGGTGTGGGAGACGACGACCAAAAAAAACGCCCGGCGCGTTAACACCGGGCGTGACCGACAAAATAGAAACGAACTCCCAGAGCTGGAAGCTAGCTAGCCCTGGTTTTCCTACATCCCCGGATTCGGCGGATACGCCGGCAGATCCGCCGGACGTCCCGGCAGCTTCTTCGGATTCGCCTTGATCTCCTGCATCAGCATATCCACCGCCTTCTCCAGTTGCGGATCCTGTCCCTTCACCACGACATCCGGCATGTTATCCACCACCACATCCGGCTGCACGCCCCGGTTCTCGATCAGCCACTGGCTGTCGAGTCCATAAAGCGAGAACTCCGGCCGCGTGATGTAACCTCCGTCCATCAGAGGCATCTGTCCGCGAATGCCGCGCACGCCGCCCCAGGTGCGGGTTCCAATAAGCGGCCCCAGCTGATACTTCTTGAAGAAGTAGCTGAAGAAGTCGCCGTCCGAGGCCGCGTAATGATTGGTCACGCAGGCCATGTATCCGTAGAACACCTGGTTCGGAACCGGCCCCGGCTCAAAGTTGCGCGCGCTGCTCATGGCCGACAGCGTGCGCCGCAGCCGCTCAAAAATCAGCTGATCGACAAATCCGCCGCCGTTATAGCGCACGTCAAAGATGATCCCTTCCTTGCGAATCTGCGGGAAGTACTCTTTGACGAACGCGTTCAGGCCGGCCTCGCCCATATCAGGCAGATAGACGTAGCCTATCTTCCCGCCGCTCGCTGCCTCCACCTTCTTGCGGTTGGTCTCGACCATATTCAGTTCGCGCAGGCTGAATTCATCGCCGATCGGTTTCACCACCACCTTGCGGGCTCCGTCGGCGCTCGGCTTCGAGTTGACCGTCAGCGTCACCACCTGGTTGGCGGTGTTCACCAGCATCTCGTCGGGAGTCTCGGGCGCCAGCAAAGCGCGGCCGTTGATGGCAATCAGATAATCGCCTTCCTTCACATTCACGCCCGGCTCCGTCAGCGGAGAGCGCGACTGCGCATCCCAATTCTCCCCGGCGTAAATCTTCTTCAAGCGATACATCTTGCTCGCCGAGTCGAGCTCATAGTCCGCGCCCAGCAAGCCCACATTCACATGCGGTCCATCCGGAAAGTCGCCGCCGCCAACATAGGTGTGCGAGTTCGACAACTCTCCGATCATGCCCGCCATGATGTAAGTGAGCGAATAACGGTCGGCCACATACGGCAGCAGCTGCGCATACTGGTCATGCACCTTCTGCCAGTCGACTCCGTTCATCGACGGCTCGAAGAAATAATCGCGCTCCTGCCGCCACACCTCGTTGTAAATTTCCTTCCACTCCTGCGGAGGATCAACCTCCGCCCGCAGCCCGTTTAGATCGAGCGCTCCCTCACCCGGCTTGTGCGGAGAATCGGGCGGTTTCGCGTCGATGATGCCAAACTTCCCGCCATCGCCGCGATAGAGCAGCTTCGATCCATCCACCGACAGCGCAAAACGAGCCGCTCCTTCGATCAGCACTTTGTCCTTATGCTCTTTCAAATCGAAGGCGTGAATCGCCGGCTCTTCTCCGGGGATCGGCCCGGACAGCCCGCCCACCGGCGTCGTGCCGTAGTAGATCGCATCCTTCGACGCGTCAAAAGTCCGAATCTGCGATGGCGGCACCGCCAGCGCCACGATGCGATTCTGAATTCCGTCGAGATCGATTTTGAAAACTTTCGGCGGTTCCTTCTTCGCGGTTTCCGCCGACTTCTCTTCACCCTTTTCTTCCTTCGCGTTAGCCGGCTGTTTGTTCTTCTTGCCTTCCGCTTTGCTCTCCGGACCGGGCGTCCCGCTTGCGACCGGTTCCTCGGTCTTAACGTTGGTCTCGTCGCTCAGCGCCGGAAACGGCGAAGGCTCATCGGCCGTCAAAGTGACCATATAAACGCGCGTCGTCTTTGGATTCGCAAACTCGAAATCAAAATTTCCCAGCACTTCGTTGAAGTCGCGGTCCGAAAGAAAATAAAGATAGCGCTTGCCCGGATCGAACACCGGCCCATTGCTGTTGCTCATGGGCGATGTAATCGGCGTGATTTTCTTATCAGCCAGGCTATAGAGATACACGATGCCTAAGCCCGATTCCTGCGGCTTGTCATAGGCCAGCCACTGGCTGTCCGGCGACCAGGCATAATTCGTGATCTCAAAAAACTTTGCCTTGTCGACTTCCACCGGCTGCTTCGCCTTCAGATCGACATACCACAGCTTCAGGTCTTTGTCGGCCCATGCAATCTTCGAGCTGTCGGGCGACCATGCTGGTTGGAACATGAAGCCCTTATGCCCGCTCGTGATCGCCTCTTCCGGTCCTTGTCCATCCTGCGGTGTGATGTAGACCTCATCCTCGCCGGTGCGGTCCGAAATATACGCGATCCACTTTCCGTTCGGCGACCACGCCACTTTTTGCTCGCGCACGCCCGGAGAGTTCGTCAGATTGCGCACGCTGCCTTCCTTCGCAGGCACGGTGAAGACCTCGCCCCGCGCCGCAAACACCGCTCGCTTGCCGTCCGGAGCGATATCAAAATCCGTGATGTGTCGGTTCGCCTCAACCCAGTGCTTCATCGCCTGCTCGTGCTCGCCGTTGACGTAGATTGTCAGCTTCTTCGGCTGCTGGCTCTGAAAATCGAAGGTGTAAAGATACCCGCCATTCTCAAAAATGATTGCGTCCGGCCCCATGCTCGGCCACATGCAATCGAAGTCCGTGAACTTGGTCAACTGCTGCACTTGCTGGCTGCCCGTGTCGTAGCTGTAAAGATTCAACCGGTGCTCCGCTCCGCGATCCGACGTGAAGAAGATCGTGTTGCCATGCCACATCGGAAACGTGTCGGTGTAATCGGTGTGCGGAACCACTCCATCCACCGTATTATTTTTCAGGTCGTAAATCGTGATGTCCTGCGCCATTCCGCCCGTGTATCGCTTCCACTGCCGGAAGTTGCGGAAAATCCGGTTGTACGCAATCTTGTTCCCATCCGGCGAAAACGAGAGCAGTCCGCCCTCGTCGATCACCATCGGCTTCTCCAGTCCGCCGTTCACGCTGACCATATAAGGCCGTTTCGTCCATCCATTCGACGCGTCCCGCCGCGATAGAAAAATCACGCTCTGGCTATCCGGAGTCCAGCCAATCACCTCGTTGAGCACGCCCATGCGGTCGCTGAGCGGCTGCGCCTGCCCCTGATAGAACGTCAATTGCTTGGGCTGCCCGCCCGCCGCCGGCATCACATACACGTTGAAGTTCCCGTCATACTGCGCAGTAAACGCTAGCCA
Source organism: Terriglobales bacterium (assembly GCA_049589215.1). Lineage (GTDB taxonomy): Bacteria > Acidobacteriota > Terriglobia > Terriglobales > Acidobacteriaceae > Acidiflorens. The sequence continues at coordinate 12,515 of JBAWAI010000268.1, forward strand.
CTTTCCATCCGGCGAAAATTTCGGAAACTGCTCGCGCCCGCGATCCGAGGTGACACGCCGCGCCGCGCCTCCGCCGCTCGATGCCAGCCAGATGTCTCCGCCATATACAAATGCAATCTGGTCGTTATGAATATCGGGGAAAAGCAGCAGCCGTCCTTCCGATTCCTGCGCCGCCGCCAGCATAGAAAAAGCGCACGCCAGCATCGCGAGCGCGAAGATTTTCCTGATTGCAACCATGAGGGCTCCTGTTGTGAAAATTATTGGGGAGGTATTTCGCAAAATCGCAATAGTGAAGCTCGAGAACCTATCCGACAACGCGAGATTGTAACAGGCTTAGACGTTCCAGACCGGAAGTCGTAATCCGGCTTCCAACGCGGACTTTTACTGCGCCGCCCCGCTGGCCGCTGCTCGCACCGCCTCCTGGCACTGGCCGGCGTGAGTCAACACTTTGTCAAACTCTGTATCTGTGCGCAATTTGGCAAGCAGCGGGTCCGACATCAAATTCGAGTACGCGCAATAATTCTGCGCGACCGCGCTCTCCAGCATGTGCAGCGCCGCCGCTTTCTTTCCGCAGTAGGCCAGTATCGCTCCCTGGTAGTACCACGTCTCCGGATCGGGATCAGTAGGCAAACTCGTCTCATCCTCCTGCGCGATGCGGTCAAGCTCTGACTCCGGCTTCAATCCCAGGCACGCCTCCAGCAAATCGCGATGATAGCGTGGCGCCGTCGGCATGCGTTTCACCGCCTCGCGCGCCTCCTGAACTTTGCCTTCGCGCAAAAGAACCGACGGCATCATATATGCCGCCCATTCCGAGCCCGCATCCAGGCGCACAAAATCCTCGGCGCGCTGCATCTTGCCAAGTTCCATGAACGCCCACGCGCACGACCGGAACGTGTAATTGCCGGGATCGAGCGCCAGTGCGGTATCGCACTCGCTCGTCGACTGTTCCAGCATCCCCGCGTAACGGTAGACATATCCCATCGTGAAATGCGCCTGCGGACTGTCCGGCCGCCGCTTCACCAGCGCCAGCGCCTGCTTGTAAGCCGTCCCCAGTTCGCCCCGCTCCACGTGGTTGTTGATCAGTTGCCCGGCTGCCACAATCCGGTTGGGATCCAGTTCCACTGCCTTTTCATAGGCCTTGCTCGAGCGCTGGAACATCGCCTCGCCGCCATCCGAATAATCGGCGTCGTAATAGCAGCGCAGCCCAAGCTGCTCCCACGCCGGCGCATACGTCGGATCAACCTCCACCACGTGTTCCAGTACCGCGATCGCATCTTTATTGGGCCCGGCATCGTGAGGCAGCGCCAGGGCATGCAGGTACAGGTCGTAGGCCTCAGCATTCTGGGGCCGCGTGCTCGTATCCAGGAACCCGCCCGCTACGCCCAGCGCCGGCAGCAATCCCTGCCTGATCTGCGCCGAAATCTGCGACTGCATCATGATCAAATCGTCGGCCCGCGCCGTCACATTCGCCTGCCACAAAAGCTTGTTGTCGTTGACGCCGATCGCCTCGAGCGTAATCAGCAGCCGGTCGCCCTGCTTCAAAAAATGCCCGGTGATCACGCTGGCCACGTGCAGTTCCCGCCCCGCAGCCACCGGGTCCACATCATTGCCCACAAACTTCCGCGTCATCGCCGAAGGCCGCACGTCCAGGCTCCGCGTGTACGTGAGTGTGTTCGAAATTTCGTCGGCCAGCGCGAAGCGCAAAAAATCCACGCTGATGTCCCCGTTCATGTTCTGCAAGGGCAGCACCGCGATCGTGTTCTTGAACGCGCCTGCGGCCATCTGCCCCCGGTGCTGGAACCACCATGCCCCCATCGCCACCACCGTCGTCAGCAGCACCGCGGTCACGCCGAGAAGAACATAAGTCGACCAGCGCGTCGTCGCCTGGAACGTCGAGGTCGCAATCCGGTAGGGCAACATCGGCCGCCGCATGCCCGACTTCGTCATTCCGCTTTCCGTGTCCCGGCGCAGCGACTGCATGTCGCCCTTCATCGCCAGCGCGTTCGGATAGCGGTGCCCGCGTTCCTTCTCCATCGCCCGCCCGATAATGCCTTCGAGGTCGGGCGGCAGCTTCGGATTCAGTTGCAGCGGCGAGACCGGTTTCTGGTTCAGCACGGCATCAAGCGTAGTAATGACATTGCCGGTCGCAAACGGCTTCTTGCCCGTCGACATTTCGTACAGCACCACGCCCAGCGAAAACAAATCGCTGCGCGCATCCAGTTCTTCCCCGCGCGCCTGCTCCGGTGACATATAAACCGCCGTCCCCGGTATCACCCCCATCGCGGTCAGCGAATCTTCCATCGCCGCTTCGCTCGAATTCGGATCGTGCACCATCTTCGCCAGTCCGAAATCTAGGATCTTCGTCTGCCCGTTCTGCGCCACAAAAATATTCGCCGGCTTGATGTCGCGGTGAATGATTCCCTTGGCGTGCGAGGCCGCCAGCGCATCCGCCGTCTGAATCCCGATGTCCAGAATTTCGTCGATTTCCATCTTCCGCGACCGCATCAGGTCCTTCAGGCTCGTGCCTTCGAGCTTCTCCATCACGATGAAGGGATGACCGTCGTTCTCTTCAATGTCGTGAATTGTGCAGATGCCGGGATGGTTGAGTTGCGAGGCGGCGCGCGCTTCGCGCACGAAACGGTCCAAAGACTTCTTGTCTTTGGCCATGTCTTCAGGAATGAACTTCAGGGCGACGTGCCGCGCCAGGCGCGTATCTTCCGCCTCATAGACCACGCCCATTCCCCCACCGCCCAATTTTCCGACAATGCGATAGTGGGAGACTGTCTGGCCGATCATGCACGAGGCCTCAAAGCCGTCGGCGCTAATGTTAGGCTTCACCGCCAAGTAAGGTCAAGAAGACGGGAGCGCTCCAGTGTCTTTCCGGAGCCTAACTTCTCTCCCGAGAGTCAACAAAGATGGCTCTGTATCGCTCCGACAATAGGCGAGGAAGGCGTTAGCACCTGGATGCTCACGCGCACACTTGAGTTCTCCACGAATCGAGGGAAAGATACAATTCTTAACATCGAGACTGAGCCAACCTGTTTTCGACGGCGCCTTACGAAACCATGGGAGCCAAGCAACGGAGCGACGAAATGGCCCATGACCTGACTACTTTGCTTAAACGAGCGAGAGACAATTACTACCTGAGCCTCTTGCTGGCGTCCGCCGCAAAACCACTGCACTTCGTTTCTACCCGGGCTGCGCTTTGTCTCGAGCAAAAAGTGCGCAGGAACGGGACTTCGATCCGCCTTCCCAATGGCACGAACATGGCGATCGCGAGAGACTCTGGTGTCGGAATTGCATCAGCACTCTTTTGGCATGGACTCGATGGATACGAGCCTGAAACTTCCCGGACCCTTCGATTCTTTTTTGAACGGGCGGCGACATTCGTCGATGTCGGCGCGAATTGTGGTCTTTACTCCTTGTTGGGTGCTTTGTGGAATCCCGGCCTCCAGGTCGTAGCGTTTGAACCGGTGCCTGCGATATTCGAAGGCTTGAAGAGAAATGTCCTCCTGAATCAACTGGTGGGTCGCGTTCGGTGCGAAAATGTCGCCCTCTCCAGCCAGACTGGGAGGACGGCATTTTTCCTTCCGAAGTCTGAGGGCGGTCGCGATGTTGAGAGCACCGGAACGTTAGCTAGAGAGAGTTGGCAAGTGAGGAAGGGCGCCGCGCAAATTGAAGTTGAAACGGTGCGGTTCGACGAGTACACAGCGCGCCACCCGATGCGCGTGGATCTGATTAAGATCGATGTTGAGGATTTCGAGGCAGATGTGCTGGAGGGAATGAAGGGCGTCATCGCAAGAGACCGACCCTTCGTAGTCTGCGAAGTGCTGCCCCGGTTACATGGCAACCAACGCACCCGTAAAATAGTCGAAGGATTGAATTACCAACCTTATTGGATTACTCCCGCGGGCTACGTCAAGGTCCCAAAGTTCGATTTTGGTCGCGGCAATCTCACAGATTTTCTTTTGTCCCCGGTGGCAACGCCCGACGTTGTGCTCGATGGACTTGACGGTCTTTGGGAATCGAAAGAGCGATCGTGTCAACAAGATCGAATTGCCCTATAG
>JBAWAI010000269.1:0-6232 GCA_049589215.1 Terriglobales bacterium
GCCCCGATCGGCGCAATCGCAACGTCGAATTCAAGACCGAGACTCGTGGCCAGACTTGTGGTGAATGTCTCGTCTCCATCCGACTCCTCGGCGCGGAGTTTATGGTTGACATGCGCGACCGAGAGCACGATGCCCAACTCGGCACGCAACTCGTCGAGCAGAAAGAGCAGCGCGACGGAGTCGGCTCCGCCGGAAACAGCCACGGCGACGCGGTCTCCCGGACACAGCAATTCCTGCTTTCGAATTGTTTTGAGCAGCCGCTTGGCCAGGTCGCGCATCGAGAGAATAGTACAAGAAGAACAGTTGTCACTTGCTGCTGCGAACGCGGGTTACCCTCGTAGCCGAGAGCTGCGGGCGGGAGGCTGAAGGCGCGGAGAGAGTCTTTTCTTGTTTCTTCCTGTACCCGATGCTGTTGCGATACAAAATGACTAGGAGGAGATGATGGAAGAACGTATTCATTACCCGAAAGTTGCGCCGCTGGCGTATCACGCCATGCTGGGACTGGAAAAATATCTGCACGAATGCGGTCTCGAAGAGCGCTTGCTGCACTTGATTAAGCTGCGCGCCTCGCAGATCAACGGCTGCGCCTATTGCCTGGATATGCACTGGAAGGATCTTAAGGCGGGCGGCGAGACCGACCAGAGAATGTATTCGCTGGATGCGTGGCGCGAGTGTCCTTATTACAGCGCTCGCGAACGAGCGGCACTGGCCTGGACCGAGGCCGTGACGCGTATCTCCGAAACCCATGTTCCCGATGAGGTCTACGGCGAGGCCAAGCAGCAGTTCAGCGAGAAAGAGCTGGCCGATTTAACCCTGGCGGTCGCCACCATTAACGCGTGGAATCGGCTGGCGATTGCCGGGCGCACGACGCCGGGAACCTATCAGCCGCAGGCCGAGCTTAGAAAGGGAGCTTGAGGCAGGTCTTAGCTCTCAGGTCTTAGGTCTTAGCCCTCGGCTCTGGGGCTCTACGCGCAATTGCTTGACGTTCGGCATCCGCCACCAATTGTCTGGTGATGCTATGATTTTTGACATCCGGACGTGGGCCCGGCTCGTACTCATACGGGCGCAACGACCTGACATTTCGCAATATGTATCGCTGGACCGCCAGATTCGCGCTGCTGATTATGCTCGTCCCGATCTTCGGGCCGCTGGCAGTGGCGACTGTTGCTCCGCAGCAAAAGATGCAGTGCTGCGTGCGGCGACCGATGGCGACCGCGCGTGCTCCTGTCGCCGAGACGGAGATGCCCTGCCATCACCGGGCATTTGTGAGTCCGGCGCAGGCGGCGGCAGCGAAGGCCGCGGATGCAGGATCGCACAGTGAATCGGGTGCCGCAGCGAACGCTGCATCGCAGGCTTCCACGCAACCATCCACGCTGAATGCGGCCTCTCCTGAAGCTTCTTTCCATTCGCTCGATTGCTGCGGCCAAAGATGTGATTGCTGCAACAGTTCGAAAACATCCGAGTGGGCGCGCCTCGTTTCCAACCGTGTCTCCTTCGACAGCCGGCGAGTCGAGCCCGCGACCGGCGAGTCAGCGGCCGATTACGTCTCTAGTCCGCTTCTCGACGCGGATTCCGCCCGCGCTCCTCCTTCTTCCTCTATCTAACCCAACGCAAGCAATCGAACGCGAACTGGCGGGTAAATCTGCCTAGAGGCTAGAGCCCGCATTGGTCGTGGTTCCCGGCGGCACGACTGAAGCCGTGCCGTTCCCAACCCAAGGGGTTGGCGGCTACCCGGCCCAGTTTGTTTCTGGTGCTCTCGTACTGAGCGCTCGCCCGCTCGAAGAGGAGAACGATGACGCAGTTCCGGTTCATCCCGATGTCGACCATTTTGCTCATTACGGTCGCTGCCTTCGCCAACGACTATGGCGCGGTTCGCGGCATTGTTCACGATCCCCAGCATCGTCCAATTCAGAATGCCATGGTCATGCTCAAGTCGAAATCCTCCGACTGGTCAAAAAGCGTCATAACGAACGAGACGGGAGAATTCCAGATCAACGCGATTCCTCTCGGTGATTACGTGGTCAGCGTCGCCAGCACAGGTTTTGCCCAAACCAGCCAGGACGTGACCGTGATTTCCGGAACGGTGCCGGTTGTTCATTTCCAGTTGCAGGTTGCCATGGCCGGCGAGAAGGTGACGGTCTCGGCCACGGGAGCGGTCGCGCCAACCGATTCCGCCACGCCTACTACGCTCATTAGCCGGCTCGACATTGAGCGCACACCCGGCGCTGATCGAACGAACAGCCTCTCCATGATCACCGACTATGTGCCCGGCGCGTATGTTACCCATGACATGCTGCACATGCGTGGCGGTCACCAGACAACGTGGCTGCTCGATGGCATTCCGGTGATTAATACTGCGATTGCCCAGAACCTGGGCGCGCAGTTCGATCCGAAGGATATGGACTACGTGGAAGTGGATCGCGGCAGTTACGGCGCGGAATTCGGCGATCGTACGTATGGCGTGTTTAATGTGGTTCCGCGCACCGGCTTCGAGCGCAACAATGAGGCGGAGCTGGTGATGACGGCGGGCAATTTCTACCAGACCGACGATGCGCTCAGCTTTGGGAGCCACAGCGAGCGCTTTGCGTATTACTTAAGCGTCAATGGGAACCGCAGCGACCTCGGGCTTCAGCCTCCGGTCCCGCAGGTCGTGCACGATGCGATCAATGGCTATGGCGGCTTCGGGTCGTTCATCTACAATATCGATCCCTCCAACCAGCTTCGCCTGATCACCTCGGGACGCCGCGACTACTTTCAGATCCCATACGATCCGTTTCCGGGTGACTTCGAAAATACGCAGGGCTATGCCAGCATCGGTCTGCGCGACGGGCAGCGGGAGACGGACGCGGGACTGCTGTTCTCGTGGGTGCACACATTCAATTCTCACTTTATGACGAGCGTCTCGCCGTTCTATCACCACAACCGCGGCGACTATTCGTCGAATCCGAACGACATACCCGTCGCCACCACCGAAGACCGCAGCTCAACTTACGCAGGAGGACAGGCAAACTTCTCCGCCAATTACAAGCGCAACGATCTGCAAGCGGGATTCGTGAGCTTTTACCAGAGCGACAGTCAGGTCTTCGGAGCGCTCTTCAATGACGGCAGCGGGAACGCGCCGTTCACCGATTCCGAGAGCCCGACCGCGAATCTCGAGACCTTCTACATCGACGATAAGTTCAAACCATTTTCGTGGATGACGCTTTCGGCGGGAATGCGCCCGACACGCTTCGCGGAAGGAAATTTCGTCTCGACTGCTACCACGGCTCCGGTGAATGAAACCGCCATCAGCCCGCGGTTCGGCGCGACGCTCACCGTGCCGCGGCTTAACTGGACCTTCCGGGCCTTCTACGGTCACTACTACCAGGCTCCGCCTATTGAATCCGTGTCTGGCCCGCTCATAAAACTCTGCACAGAAAACAGCTGCACTTTTATCTCTCTTCCGGGTGAACGGGACGAAGAACACCAGTTCGGGGTGACCATGCCATACCGCGGCTGGGTGCTCGACGCGGACACCTTCAAAACCAACGCCGGAAATTTCCTCGATCACAACAATATCGGAGCATCCAACATCTTCTTCCCGATCACCATTCAGCACGCCGTCATTCGCGCATGGGAACTCACGCTGCGCTCTCCGCGATTTGCCCACCGCGCACAGCTTCACCTCGCTTACTCCAATCAGATCGCCGAAGGCAACGGCATCCTCACCGGGGGTCTTATCAGCGGAACGCCATCGCCGGCACTCACGCCACTCGACCACGATCAGCGCAACACACTTAATGTTGGAGGCGACGTTACTCTGCCGTGGCGGTCATATGCCTCCACCAACGTCTATTACGGATCAGGATTTACCAACGGAGAAAATGGCGTCCCCGGCTGGCCGTACCAAGGCGAGTATCTCCCCGGCCACACAACCTTCGATCTTTCGCTGGGCAAAGATTTCGGCGATCGTTTCTCGGCATCACTCAACGCAATGAACGTCACCAACCATCGGGTAATTTACGACGACAGCCTTACCTTTGGCGGCTATCACTGGAATTTGCCCCGCGAACTTTATGCCCAGGTTCGCTTTCGCTTCAAGTACTGAGGAGTGCGGGACCGTGCAGCAGAAGGATGACAAGCCATAAGGAAGAAGCAGCCTGGAAATGAAGACGTCATATATGAAATCACGATTCGTGATGGCGCTGGTCATGTTGTCACTCGTCCTGTTTGCCGCGTGCACTCGGACCAAAAGGTATCCGATGCAGGGCGAGGTCGTCGCCAAGGATGTGGCCGACAACGAAATCACGGTGAATGCCGGCGATATCCCGGGATTTATGGGGGCGATGGCGATGCCATATCGCGTCAAAGATCCGGCCATCGTTCAGCAGGTTGAGCCCGGTGACAAAATCTCCGCGGAGATCGTCGTGCGCAACAATCAGAACGACAACGAAGGCAGCGACTACTGGCTGGAGAATGTGCGCATCACCGACCAATCCGGGCGCGGGCGGATGAGAGCGGCCCCGGGTTCGAAGATGCTGCCGATCGGCGCGCGCGTGCCGGAGGTGACACTCGTCAACCAGGACGGGCGCAAGATTCGCTTTTCGGATTTCAGCGGGAAGGCGGTGCTGGTGACGTTTATCTATACCCGCTGTCCGATGCCGGATTTCTGTCCTCGCTTGAGCAGCGAATTCTCGCGGATTCAGAACGAACTCAAGAGAAATCCGGAGGACTACAAGAAGACGCACCTGCTGACCATCAGCTTCGATCCGAAGTACGACTCGCCGAACGTGCTCCGCAGATACGGCCTCGGATATCTCGACGGAGACAAGAGCGGATTCTCGCACTGGGACTTTGCCTCTGCGAATCCAGCCGTTTTACTCCAATTAGCGGAGGACTTCGGCCTGGAATATGGCGGCGATGACAAGAACGATGGCAAGAACAACGATGGCAAGAACAATGACAACTTGATCACTCACACCATCGTGATCGTCCTGATTGCACCGGATGGCACGGTGGCGAATTATTGGTCGGCGAACTGGACGTGGACAGAATTAATGGAGCGCATGCAGCAAGTGGCCCACGCGGATGTGCCATCGCGGACGAAGTAGAGGCTCTCGGTGGCGTCATCTGCAAAACGATGTAAGTGCTTCGCCGCGATTTTCGCGGCAAAAATGCCGCACATCGTTTGACGCTCTTTCCCGGTGTCCGTATAATTTCAGCGTCAACACCCCAATCAAGGAAAAGTGGGTGCACCACGCTTGAATTCGAGCGTGAAGAGCCGGGCGCGGTGCGCGTCTGCGCGCTTGGGTGCAGTCTGGTCGGCAAGGTTGCGATCAGGTAGTAGAGCCTGGCGAGTTGGAAGCATCAACGTTCCCGAAAATCCGAAGGAGTCCAAGATCCAATGATCAGTAAGCTTGCGCGCTTCGCGGCCGTCGTGCTCGGCCTCTCCCTTATTGCTCTGGCCCAAACCGACCCCGCTGCCGGCCAGGCTGCCCCTGCTGGTCAAACTGCCCCTGCCGGCGGTGCAGCCGCAACCACTCCGCCGAATGCGCCCTCGACGGCGGCCTTAACCGCCAACAAGCCGATGGGCACCAAGGTCGGCACCATCAACATTGAACAGGCGATTTTCGCGTCGAACGAAGGGCAACGCGAATTTCAGGAGCTCACCAAAAAGTTCGAGCCCAAGCAGAACGAACTCAAGGGCAAGGCCGACGAGATCGACAGCCTGAAGAAACAGCTCAACGCCCAGCAAGACAAGCTGAATGACGAGGCCAAAGACAAGCTGGTAAAGCAGATCGAGACCAAGCAGAAGAGCTTTGAGCGCTCGCAACAGGATGCGCAGGAGGACTACCAGAATCAGCAGGGCGAGATCGGAAATAAAATTCTGACCAAGATGGCACCGCTCATCGTGAAGCTTGCCGGCGACAACGGTTATGGAATGATCGTCGATACGTCGCAGCCCTGGCCGCGCGGTCCTGTGATCTGGTATGGGCCGGCCGTCGACATCACGGAATCGGTGGTCACCGCCTACAACACGCAGTCGGGCGTTGCGCCGCCTCCGGCGGGCAGCACTCCGGCGAAACCAGCCCCGAAGACGCCGTCCAGCAGCAAGCCGGCGACGAAACCGGCGGCTCCCGCAAAGCAGTAGCGACACCGCGGAAGGCGAGTTGGTTCCCGCTTGCTTGTGACGGGATGTTACGTCGAGCGGAACGGGAGAGTGGTTTCAAGACTTATCTGTTAAAACGAGGAC
>JBAWAI010000270.1:0-5093 GCA_049589215.1 Terriglobales bacterium
GCTTTACGCTCGACGCTTTGCCCGGCAAGCAGATGGCGATCGATGCCGACCTCAACGCCGGCCTCATCGACGAGACCCAGGCCCGCGCCCGCCGCGAGCAGGTGGCGCGCGACGCCGAGTTCTATGGCGCGATGGACGGTGCCGCGCGCTTCAATCAGCGCGACTCGATTGCCACCATCCTGATTACCGCCATCAACATTCTGGCTGGATTCCTGATCGGCGTCTTTCAGCTTGATATTCCGTTTCGCGAGGCGCTCAAGACTTACACCGTGCTCACGGTGGGCGATGGCCTCGTCACCATGATTCCGTCGCTGCTCGTCTCGATGGCCGGGGGCATGGTGGTCACCCGCGCCTCCTCCGGTTCGACGCTATCCGTTGACCTCGGAACCCAGCTCTTTGCGCGGCGTCGTCCGTTGCAGATCGCGGCGGGAGTCATGTTCGCGCTTGCGCTCATTCCAGGCCTGCCGAAGTTCTCGTTCCTTGCGATTGGCGGATTCGCGGCGTTCATCGCATCCCGTCTGCCGGGCGCGGCCAAGGAAGCCGAAAAAGAGAAGGCCGCTGCTGGCTTGCCCGCCGCGCCGGGCGACAAGGAAAAGAAGGGCGGCGCTGCGAAATCCGATTCGCTCGAAGACCTGCTCAAGCTCGACGAACTGGCTCTCGAAGTCGGCTATGCGCTGGTTCCCCTGGTGGATGCCGACCAGGGCGGCCAGCTTCTCGCCCGCGTCAAGTCACTGCGCAGCAATCTCGCCGTTCAGCTCGGCTTCATCGTGCCGCCCATTCATATCACCGACAACGTGCGCCTCAAGCCGCGTGAGTATGTTGTCTCGCTGCGCGGCGTCGAGATCGCGCGCTGGGAGATGCTCGAAGACCGCGTGCTCGCCATCAGCTCGGAACTCTCGCCGCCCGCGCTCCCGGGCACTCCGACGCGTGAGCCCGCCTTTGGGGTCAATGCTCTCTGGATCGCGCGCACCCTTGAATCGCAGGCGCTCGCGAGCGGCTACGCCGTTGTGGACCAGACGTCCGTGCTTTCCACCCACCTCGCGGAGGTGATCCGCCAGCACGCCTATGAACTTCTCACCCGGCAGGAGAGCAAGCGCCTGCTCGACCGGCTCGGCGAAAGCCATCCCAAGCTCGTCGAAGAGCTGGTGCCGAAGATACTCTCGCTCGGCGAGGTGCAGAAAGCTCTGCAGCAGCTCCTGCGCGAGCAGGTGTCGATCCGCGATCTGGCGACCATTCTCGAGGCGCTGCTCGATGTCTCGGCCTCGACCAAACATCCCGTGCTGCTGGTTGAAGCGGCCCGGCAGGCGCTCGGCCGCGGGCTCGTTCGTCCCCTGCTGTCCGATGATGGCGGCTTGCGCGTTCTTACGCTCGACCACTCCATTGAGGAAGAGCTGAACCGCGCCTTCTCGACCTCGGCCGCGCCCGCTACCAGCACCGGATTGCAGCCTTCGTTTGTGCGCCGCGTGCTCGACAGCCTCAAGCACCTTGCCGGAGATCAGGTCGCGCAAACCGCGCCCATCCTGCTCTGTCCGACTCCGGCCCGCTTTCACCTGCGGCGCCTGCTTGAACCATTTCTTCCCAAGGTGGTGGTCCTTTCACCGCTCGAAATTCCCCCCATGATTCAGGTGCAGTCTCTCGGGACGGTGCGATGAGCATGGTTGACATAGGCAGGCACGCGAACAACGAAGAGACGAGGGACGGCGTGAACAAGAACGACTTCAACAAGACAGACCTGAGTAAGAACGACCTGGGTAAGAACGACGTGACCAGGAAAGACGTGATCACGAACGAGAAGGAGTCGGGCATGACGAAATCTCCCGCCGAGGCTTACCACGGAATCACGAGCGAAGCCGAGCGTGAACGCATCCTGATGGAGCAACTTCCGCAAGTGCGCTATATTGCGCGCCGCATTCACGAGCGCCTGCCCCGGCATGTGCCTTTTGAAGATCTCGTTCACGCAGGGGTCGTCGGTTTGATCGACGCGCTCAGCAAGTTCGATCAGTCCAAGCACGTCCAGTTCAGCTCCTACGCGAAGTTCCGCATACGCGGCGCGATCCTCGACAGCCTCCGCGAACTCGATTGGAGTCCCCGCGAGCTGCGCCGCAAGGGACGGCAGGTCGAAGAGGCCTACAACCAGATCTCCGTCCGTCTCGGCCGAACGCCGACCGAGAACGACTTGGCGCGCGCCCTCGGCTTGCGCCTGGACGAGCTGCAAAGTCTGCTCGCCGAGTTGGACTCGCTCGAAATCGGCAGCCTCCGCGTTGAATCCGCCCACACCGGCAAGGAGGAGGACTTGGCCGATTCGGTCGCCGCCAAGCAGGAGGAGACGCCATTTTTTCAATGCCTGCGCTCCGAGATGAAGCAATTGCTGGCGGGAGCTATCGCGGAACTGCCGGAGAAAGAGCAGCGCGTGCTCTCACTCTACTATTTCGAGGAACTCACCATGAAAGAGGTGGGAGCGGTTCTGGGCATCGGTGAGTCGCGGGTTTCGCAGATTCATTCACTCGCCATGATCCGCTTGCGAGCGCGGCTCAGCTTCCTCGATGTGAATGCCGAACCGTCGCGCGCAAAAAGCGCGGGCGCGAGTTAACACCGGAGTGATCGACGGCGACACCAGGCGAGGAAAAATCCGAAACGTCTAGCGAAGGCAGCGGCAAAAACTATGGAGAAAGTTCTCAATCAGGGCGAAATCGATGCCATGGTGCGGGCGGCGCGCTCAGGCAAGGCCTCAAATGCCGCCGGCGTCGCCGAACCGGTTGTCCTGCCGTGGGACATACGGCAGGCCGGCCAGATCGGACGCGAGCAGTTAACCGCGATCAATCAGCTTCACGAATTGTTCGCTCGAAATCTCACCACTGCGGTCGGCGGATTCCTTCGCGTCGTCTTCGATTGCCGCCTCGTCTCCGCCGAGCATCTCACCTATCGCGAGTTCCTCCAGCGCATCCCGGAAAAAACCTATCTCGCCTCCTGCGACCTTGCTCCCTTCGGCTCCGTCGCCGTGCTGCAACTCGATCTGGGCATCGGCCTCCCGGTCATTGACATCATGCTTGGAGGCGAAGGCAAGTCGGTCGATGTCCCCCGCGAGCTCACCGAGATCGAACAGGAAATTCTGGAGGGCATCGTGCGCATTGTCTGCCGCGAGCTGCAAACCAGCTGGCAGGCCATCCATCTCGAGTTCAGCTTTGGAGCCTGCCAGAAGGTTTCGCAGGTGCATCGTCTCATGCCGCCGGATGAAAAAAATCTCTGCCTGAGCTTCGAACTCAAGCTCGCGGAATCTTCCGGCAGCCTCAACGTGGCCGTTCCCGCGCTGGTCTCGAACGCGCTCCTCAGGAAAATTTCCGCCGACAACAGTTATCAGCGTCCCCGCACACATCACGAGTCTCGCGACCAGATCAGAAAGAAACTCCTGGACTGCCCTTTTACCATAGCTCTCACCATGTCCGATCTCGAAGTTCCGCTCGAGAGTCTTTCCCGTCTCGCTCCGGGCGATGTGTTGCCCTTCCAGCGCGGCGCTTCCGCGCCGGCCGTTCTCGAGGTCGGCGAGGTTCTGCTTGGCACGGCATCACCGGTGCGCGTCCGCAGCCGGCGCGCGGCCCGCATACTGGCGCTCGAACCACAAGGCTCCCCGGCAGGTGAATCATGACGGACGAAGCTCCCAAAATTCCTGGCTCCGAACCCGCGGGCGAGTCTGGCCCTGCACCTCGGCCCGGGGTTTACCCCAAACTTTCCCCGGACCTCGAACCCTGGTTCGTCGCGTGGCAGAGCCGCACGCAAAATGTCCTCGCGCAAATTCTGGGGAAGCCGCAGTCCTTCGAACTGAGTTCGCAGCACATAGACGCAGCGGATTCCGATCTCCGCTTCACGGTAACCGCCGCGGGCGCGGTGCAGGGAGAGATGGCTCTTCGCCTGCCCGCCGCTTCCGCCGTCAGGCTCGCGCGGCAATTTCTGGGTGAGGCTCCGGTTCCCGTCGAACCGGCCTCTGCCGATTCCTCTGCCCCCGCCGCCCCTATTTCGAATGAAGACAAGGAAGCGCTGGAAGAACTCCTGCGTCAGATTACGGGTCTGGCCGCAACCGCGGTAAGCGCCGTCTGCGGGGGGCCAGTGCAGCTTCAGCTTTCTGCTGCCGATGCCCCCTGGGCCGCTACCGCAGATGCCGCTGCTACGCTGCGCAGCCGCGACGAAGGTGGCGTCGAGACCGTGATTGAGATTCGCATCAGCCCCGCTTTGGCTGCCATGCTGGTCGCGATCAGAGCTGCGGCTTCCGCGTCAGAATCTCCGCCAGAGCCCGCGGCCCCACCCGTTCCGCCCGCGGGCGCGGTTGGCTATCAACGCCTGTTCGATGTCGGGCTCGGCGTCAAGCTCCGCTTCGGAACTCGCCGCATGTTGTTGCGCGATGTGCTCGCGCTTAGCTCCGGATTGGTGGTCGAGCTCGACAATGCCCTCGATTCTCCCGTTGATCTTTTGCTGGACGGGCGCATCATCGCCCGCGGCGAGGTTGTGGTCATCGACGGCAAATACGGATTGCGGGTCACCGAAGTCATCGACGGACCGCCCGTCGCGGCCAGGGCGGTCTAAAAGACGCGCTCACGGGAAGAATATCTCTAACGAGAAGACTACTTTAAAAAGGAATTCTTGCTATGTCCTCTTTTCTCCATCCCATTACCTGGTCGCAGAACTGGATCAAGCGAGACCATCTCGCCCCGAAATCCGCGCCGTGCGCATCACCGTCATGTACAAAACCGAAAACGCTTTGGCAGCGTGTGCGCGCTCGCCGCGCCGGAACTTTTCTTGACGACAAATTCTACTGCCAGCCGCAATGTCTCGACCCCGCTCTCACCGCGCAAATTTCGCGGTTGCGCGCGATGGCGCAGGCGATCCAACCCCCCAACCGCATTCCTCTCGGATTGCTCATGGTGGCGCGCGGCAAGTTGACGCATCTGGAAGTGCGCACGGCGCTGGAAGCTCAACGTCGCGCTCGCTCCGGCAAGATCGGCGACTGGTTTGAAAAACTCGGATTCGCCACCGAGCAGGAGGTCACCGCGGCTCTGGCGCTGCAATGGGGATGTCCGGTCGTTTCATCTTTCGACCTGGCG
>JBAWAI010000271.1:0-14771 GCA_049589215.1 Terriglobales bacterium
GCCGATGTGCGGTCGCACGGCGATCGAGCTGTTCGCAAGTATGCCGAACGCTGGGACGGGCTGCGTGCGCGCACGCCGCTGCGTGTGCCTGAGGAGAAAATTCAGCGCGCGGGTGCGAAAGCAAGCGCGGAATTGAAGCGCGCTCTCACGACGGCAGCCGGGAATATCCGGCGATTTTGCGAAATGCAGAAACCGAAGGAGTGGACGCGGACGCGCGGCGGAATTTCACTGGGACAAATCGTGCGCCCGCTCGACTCGGTGGGCTGCTATGTTCCGGCGGGAAGGCATCCGCTGATTTCGACTTTGCTCATGACCGTGATTCCGGCGCAGGTCGCGGGCGTCCGGGCAATTCGCGTGGTTTCGCCGCAGACTCATCCGAGCGTGCTGGCGGCGGCGGCTACGCTGGGAGTTCGCGAGGTCTATCGCGTGGGCGGCGCGCAGGCGATTGCCGCGCTGGCTTATGGAACCGAGAGTATCCCGCGAGTGGACAAGATTGTTGGACCGGGGAATATTTTTGTCACGGTGGCGAAGAAGGAGGTCGCGTTCGATTGTGCGATTGATTTCCTGGCCGGACCGACCGAGGCGCTGATCGTCGGCGACACGGGAACAGCCGAGTTCATCGCGTCCGATCTCGTGGCGCAGGCGGAGCATGATCCGGAGGCGATGGCGGTTTTTATTACTACGAACCGTGCGCTGGCGAAAAGTGTGGCTCGATGTGTCGACGAGATGTGCCGCGAGAATGCCGTGGCGCGCGAATCGATACGGCGCAACGGCTGCGTTCTCATCTCGAAGACGCGGCAGCAGAGTTTCGATTGGGCGAACGAAATTGCGGCTGAACATCTCACGATCGATCGCGGCGATGTCGCGCTGGTGCGGAATGCGGGCTCAGTTTTTATCGGAGACTATTCGGCGCAGGCGGCGGGAGACTACGCGGTGGGACCGAATCATGTGCTGCCCACGGGCGGCGCGGCGCGATTTCGCGGCGGTTTGAGTGTATTGGATTTTGTGAAACTCATCAGCGTGCAGAAACTTTCGCGGCCGGGATTGCGCCGGATCAGCGCAGCGATCGAGCTGCTTGCAGCCGCCGAGGGTTTGCCCGCTCATGCGCGGTCGATTCGAGTCAGATGCGAAGACGCCGCCCGCGCATTAGCGAGGAGCGGCCATGCTTAAGGCACGCGACGCAGTGCGCAATCTTTCTGAGTATGATCCGCCGCTGGTGGGGCGCGAGGGCTTGCGCCTCGACCTTAACGAAAATACGGCCGGCTGCTCGCCATGCGTGCTGGCGTGCCTGCGAGAGCTTACCGCAAACGAAATTGGCTACTATCGAGAGCGCGAGCCGATGGAGGCCGCGGTCGCCGAACATCTCGGCATAAGAGCCGACGAAGTGTTGCTGACGAATGGCGTGGATGAGGCGATCCATCTGCTGTTTGAGACGTTTCTCGAACCGGGCGATGAAGTGCTGCTGGTCGTGCCGACGTTTGTGATGTATGAGATTTTGGCGGCGGCCACCGGCGCTCGCATTGTCAAGGTTCCCGCGGGAGAGAACTTCTGCTTTCCATTTTCTCAATTGCTCGCGCACATCAATTCCCGCACGCGGATGATCGCGATTGCCAATCCTAATAATCCGACGGGAATTGCGGCCGATGCCGAACAACTTGTCGAGATTGCGCGCCGGGCGCCGGATGCGGCCGTGCTGATCGACGAAGCCTATTTTGAGTTTTACGGCGAGACGCTCATGGGTGCGTGGCGGCGCGAGCCTGGGCTCGCGAATCTATTTGTCGCGCGAACTTTTTCGAAGGCTTACGGGATGGCGGGACTTCGGCTGGGTGTGCTTGCCGGAGACGCGGAGTACATCGCGATGGCGCGGCGGGTTGCGTCTCCGTTCAACGTGAATGCCGCTGCGCTCGCATGCTTGCCGGTCGCGCTCAAGGACGCCGATTACGTTCGCGACTATGTCAGTCAGGTTCGGCGCGGCCGGGAGGAGTTAAGCCGCGAACTCGACAGGTGGGGCATTCCTTACTGGGCCAGCAACGGGAATTTTGTTCTGGCGAAAGTTGGGCCTCAGCATGCCGTCTTCGTTGCAGCAATGGAGGCGCGCGGCATTCTGCTGCGCGATCGTTCGCGTGATCACGGATGCGAGGGCTGCGTCCGCATCTCCATCGGAACGCTGGAGCACACCGCGCAACTGATCGCCGCACTGCGCGCAACGCTGGCCGCGATGGGCATGAAACAGGTGATCACAAAATGAGGCGAGCCTCGATCCATCGTAAAACAAAAGAGACAGACATTCGCGCGGCGCTGGTGATCGAGGGCCGCGGCCGGTACAAGATCGCGACCGGCATCCGCTTTTTCGATCACATGATGGAACTTTTTGCGCACCATGGAGGTTTCGATCTCGAACTGACGGCCAAGGGCGACCTGGACGTCGATCAACACCACACCGTGGAAGATGTGGGCATTGTGATGGGTGAGCTTTTTGACAAGGCGCTCGGTTCGAAGCGCGGCATTTTGCGCGCGGGATATTTTTTGATGCCGATGGATGAGACGCTCGGGCTGGCCGCGGTTGACTTTTGCGGGCGCACGTCGGCGGTCGTGGATACGAAGGTGCGCACGCGTCTGGTCGGAGATTTACAGGCAGAGTTGGTGCACGACTTTTTTGACGGCTTTGCACGCGGCGCACGCGCCAGCGTCCACGCCCGGGTGCTCTACGGGCGGTCGAGCCATCACAAGATCGAAGCATTGTTCAAAGCATTTGCGCGCGCGCTGCGGGCGGCTTGCTGGCGCGACCGGCGCATGGCCCGCCTGCTCCCGAGTACAAAGGGTCTGCTTTAATGATTGCGATCGTCGACTTTCGCGCGGGCAATCTGACGTCGGTGAAAAAGGCGCTCGAGCATTTGAACGCCGAAGCGGTGGTGACGAGCGATCCGCGGGTGGTCGCGAAGGCGGAGAAGATCATTCTGCCCGGCGTTGGCCATTTTTCTGCGACTGCGGTGCTCGACGAGACTGGGCTGCGGTCGGCGATTCTGGAGCGAGTGGAGCGCGGCGCGCCGTTTCTTGGGGTGTGCGTTGGGATGCAGTGGATGTTCGAGTCGAGCGATGAAGCTCCGGGAATCGCCGGGCTCGGGCTCTGCGCGGGAGCTTGCGAGCGCTTTCCGGCGCGAGTCAAGTCGCCACATGTGGGATGGAATTCGCTGGCTTGCCGCGAGGACTCGCGCCTGTTGCGCGGAATTCCTTCGGGCTCGTTCGTGTATTTTACGCATTCGTATCGCGCGCCGGTCGTGGCTGCCACGGTGGCGCGTGCGGAATATGGCGGCGAGTTTTCGGCCGCTGTCGAGCAGGAGCACTTATTCGGCGTGCAGTTTCATCCCGAGAAATCCGGGGCGGTCGGATTGAAGCTTCTCGAGAATTTCTGCGGAGTTTGAAGTCGAGAATTGTTTGCTGGCAACCGATGCTGACGAAACGAATCATCGCGTGTCTTGACGTGACTGGCGGCCGGGTGGTGAAGGGCGTGCAGTTTGAGCAACTGCGCGATGCCGGCGATCCCGCGGAGTTGGCGGCGGCGCATAGCCAGGCTGGAGCCGATGAAATTGTACTGCTCGATATTTCCGCGACCAACGAAAAGCGCGCCACGCTGGCGGATACGGTTCGGCGGACGGCGCGGCAACTTTTTATTCCGTTCACTGTCGGGGGCGGGATCCGGTCACTCGATGAGGCGATGGCCGTATTCGACGCCGGGGCGGATAAGATCAGCATCAATTCCGCTGCGCTCGCCGATCCTTCTTTGATCACGTCGATTGCGGAGCGTTACGGGTCGCAGGCCGTGATTGTCGCGATCGATGCGAAGCGCGCGAATGGCGAGCCGCAGCGTGAGGGCGCACGGTTTGAGGCCCGGTTTGAGGCATATGTAAGCGGCGGCCGAAAACCGACCGGGCGCGACGCCGTGGCCTGGGCGCGCGAAGCGGAAGCGCACGGAGCCGGCGAAATTTTGCTGACGTCGATGGATCGGGATGGCACCGGAGCCGGCTTCGATTGCGAGCTGACGCGCGCAGTATCAGAGGCGGTGAATATTCCGGTGATCGCGTCGGGCGGCGGCGGAGACACGCAGACCTTTGTCGACGTATTTCTGAAAGGCAGCGCGGACGCGGCATTGGCGGCGTCGATTTTTCATTTCGGCCTGCACGCGCTTGGCGACCTCAAGCGCGAACTTCAGCAAGCGGGCATTCCGATGCGGTGGCCATGCTGATTCCTTCGATTGACCTGATGGGTGGCCGCATCGTGCAGTTGGTGCAGGGTGAGCGCAAGGCGCTTGAATTCGACAATTTCGAAGAATGGATTACTCGCTTCGCAGCGTTTCCGCTGGTGCAACTCATCGATCTGGACGCCGCGATGGGCACGGGGAACAATCGGGCGTTGATTAGCGATTTTGCAAAACGCCTGCCCTGCCAGGTGGGTGGAGGATTACGCAGTGTGCGCGATGCCGAAGAGATGCTGGCAACGGGCGCGAGGCGGGTGATTCTAGGATCGGCGCTGATTCGAAATGGCGCGGCGGACGCCGCTTTCGCGGAGAGCGCGGCGCGAGCCGTAGGCTCGGAAAAGCTGGTGTTTGCCATCGATTCAAAACAGGGGCGGGTCGCGATTCGAGGTTGGCGCGAGCTGACGAACATCACCGCAGTCGAAATGATTCAGGCCCTGCAACCATGGTGCGGAGCATTTTTGTATACGCACATCGACACCGAAGGCCTGATGCAGGGCATTCCGCTCGATGCGGTTCGGCAGTTGCGGGCTTCGACGGCGAAGCAATTGATTGTCGCCGGTGGCATTACCACCACCGAAGAGATCGCAGAGCTCGACGCCATGAAAGTCGATGCCGTGGTCGGCATGGCGATCTACACCGGCCGGATGAAGCTGGACCCGTAACTGCCTTAATTCTTTGCCTCGGCCTTTGCGAACCACTCATCGAACCAGCGCAGCATCCGCAAACTGTAGTCGCGCGCGTCGGCGGCCTTGTAAAAGACGTGGCCTTCATTCGGATAAACCACCATCTGCGCCGGGACTTTCATGCCCTCGAGAGCGTGATACCACTCCAGCGATTGTTCCATCGGCACTTCGCCGTCGCTGTCGCCGACGAGGATCAGGGTCGGCGTCTTTACGTTTTTGACGAAGTGAATCGGATCCGATTTCTGATAGACGGCGGGATCGTCATAGACCGAGGCGCCGAAGAATGGAATCATCCACTCGTCGATATCGTTGAGGCCGTAATAGCTCAGCCAATCCGAGAGGCCGGCGCCTGCGACTGCGGCCGTGAAGTGAGTTTGCGTTTCGGCCCACATTGTCATGTAGCCGCCATAGCTGTGCCCGCGGATTCCGATGCGCTTCGGGTCGATGGGATATTGCTTGATCATCGCGTCAACGCCGGCCATGATGTCGCGATAGTCGCCTCCACCGAAATCTTTCACATTGCCTTGCGTGAAGGCTTCGCCCTGGCCAAAACTGCCGCGCGGGTTTGGACATAGAACAAACCAGCCGAGGAGCGATGCAGCCGTCATGCCGGTCATTCCGCCCGATGACCACTTGGAAACGCATGCCCATGACGGGCCGCCATGCACACTCACAACCAGCGGATACTTTTTTGCCGGATCATAATTCGCCGGCAGCATAAGCCAGCCTTCGACACGAGTGTCTCCACTTGCCGCCTTGTCGCTGGCCCAATGAACGTTGCGGCTCTCGCCCCAGTTCGCTTTCACATTCTGGTTCAGGTGCGTGATCTGCTGCCAAGCGCCCATTTTTCCCGCCCACACTTCAGGAGGAATGCTCGCCGCCTGGCGCACGACGGCGCTGACGGAGCCATCGCGCGAGAAGGAAGCCGTGGGCACCCAGGCGTCGCTGGTCGTGCCGATCATCTCTTCGCCCGCCCATGCTTCGGTGGATCGTTCTTCGCTTCGGGCAATCAAGGCCGAATCAGGTCGATACCCTGACTCCGGAATAACCGCGTATCCCGAGTCGCCATCAACGTTGGCAACGATGGCGATGCGGTTGGACGCGGTCTTTGTCCTTGTCGTTATCCAGGCCAGCGAGGAGGGCGATGCCTTGATGCCCGGAGTCAGATTGCGCGCCGCGCCGCCGGCGATTGGCACAACATAAACTTCGCCTCCCGTCAGCCCTTCATCGCTCATAATGCCTTCGATGAAGGCCACGCTCTTGCCGTCGGGAGAGATCTGCGGCTCGGCGATTTGCCACTTCGGTTTGTAGATCTCACGCATCTTTCCGCCATCTGCGTCGATCCCGTAGAGGCGCGCGATCCACCAGTTGTTGTCGCCGGAGCCGTGGGCCGCAATCGCTGCCCAGCCGCGCGAATCGGGAGTCCAGTCGTATTCGTAGACGTAAACATCGGGGGGCGAGACTTCCGCGAGCCCTTTCGTTTTCAGATCGACGACCGCAATGCGCTGCTCGAAGATTTTTTCGCCCACTACTCCCGCCAGCGGCGTCATCGGTTGCAGCGGGCCCGCAATGCGCGGAATGTCTTCAATAAAAAGCAGCGCGAGTTTTGTGCCGTCCGGAGAATAACGAGGTGTCTCCGCATAGCCATTCAAGGTCGCGATTTTCTCAGCGCCGCTCCCATCGGCCGATGCAGTCCAGACTTGCGCCGCAGGTTTCTCTCCCGGCAAATCGGTGAGCCAGGCGAGGCGATGGCTGTCAGCCGACCACGTAATGTCGCGCGTTTTCGTCTGCTGCGGGGCAATCCGATTGGTCGTTTCATCGGACAATGTCGTCACCGACAGTTCACCCTCCACGATGTAAGCGACCTGCGTGCCATCCGGCGAGATCGCAACTTGATCGATTCGCGCAGTCGAAGGCAACGAGGCGAGCGCGTCGGCCGCGCGGTCTTCTGCGGCCACGGCAACGCCTGGCAGAATGATGGTCAAAACAATCAGGACGAGCAGCTGGAAAAAGTTGAGGCGCGGTTTCATCGTGCCAGAGTATACACAAGTGGGCCTCAAACCCGATTGTCTATCCACGCTCACAGCGGGACACCTCAAAGCCCGCCGGCAATCGCTCCCAAAACCACAAACGGTTCCCGCCCCGCGACCACCGCCTCCGGCAACTCGGCATCCGCCGCCGACAGCGACAAATCCTCCTCGCAAGCAAAGAACCGCAAAAACGTCCGCCGCTCCTTGGTCACATGGTCGCGAATCGTTCCCCGCAGCATCGGATACCGTTCCTCCAGAGCATCCAGCACAGCCCGCTGTGTAACCGGAGCAGGCACCTCAAGCGCGACCTCGCCCGAAACCTGCGCCAGGTTCCGCAAATGAAATGGAAGCACCACCCGTATCATGCCGCTCCGGAGTCTGAATGAACTGAGAACTGGAAAAATGAAACCGAGAACTACAAAGTCTGTACTTCCACCGACAGCACAGTCGGCAAATCCCGCACCACCGCATTCCACGATTCCCCGGCATCCGCCGAACAATAAACCTGGCCTCCGGTAGTCCCAAAGTAAATCCCGCATTCATCCAGACGATCCACCGCCATGGCATCCCGCAGAACATTCACATAGCAATCTTTCTGCGGCAATCCGCGAGTAAGCGCCTCCCACTCCCCGCCGCCCGACTTGCTCCTATACACCCGCAACTTGCCCTCATGCACATAGTGTTCTGAGTCGCTCTTGATCGGCACCACATAAATCGTCTCGGGCTCATGCGCATGCACATCGATGGCAAATCCAAAATCCGTCGGCAGATTCCCGCTTACCTCGCGCCACGAATCCCCTGCGTCATCCGATCGCATCACGTCCCAATGTTTCTGCATGAACATCACTCCGGGACGCCCCGGATTCATCGCCACATGGTGCACACAGTGTCCAACTTCGGCATCCTGATCCGGAATGTACTGCGACCGCAGCCCGCGATTGATCGGCTTCCATGTCGTGCCGCCATCATCCGTCCGAAAAGCCCCAGCCGCCGAAATCGCAATCCAAATCCGCTTCTCATTAGAAGGATCGAGCACGACGGTATGCAAGCACATCCCGCCCGCTCCGGGCTGCCACTTGGGACCGGTCCCATGCCCGCGCAATCCCGCCAGTTCCGTCCAATTCTGTCCGCCGTCCACAGACTTGAACAAAGCCGCATCCTCCACGCCTGCATAAACCACGTCGGCATCGGTCAGCGACGGTTCCAGATGCCATACTCGCTTGAATTCCCATGGATGCTGCGTTCCGTCATACCACTGATGCGTAGTAAGAGGAGCGCCCGTCGCCGAACTATCGTAGACAAACTTATTACTAGCCGCCCTGGGAGGGCCGCCGCCCGCTGCCGGAGCTTCGCCCACCGGCGTCCCCGGCTGATGCCACGTCTTACCGCCATCATCCGACCGTTGCAGTATCTGCCCGAACCAGCCGCTGTTCTGCGAGGCATAAATCCGGTTGGGATCTACCGGCGATCCCTTCATGTGATAGATCTCCCACCCGGCAAAATGCGGCCCACTTACCTCCCACTTATCACGCTTCCCGTCCGAAGTAAGAATGAAAGCACCCTTCCGAGTGCCCACTAATACCCGCACTGAACTCATCGCTGTCTCCCCTTCCAAAAAGCTGTCATCAACGTAATTGCCGGCTCGGGCGATCGAGCTTCTGGCCGGCTTCAAGCTGCTTTTGCCGGCGGCTTCATCTGTTTCATAAATTCGCGCATCTTCTCCAGGTGTCCCGGAGACGTCTTCTCCATCCAGGCCTCATATCGCGTCGCCGCCTTCTCCATGTGAGCCAGAAAATGCGGAGCCGCAAACTGCTTCCGGAACCCCGGCACCATAGGCTTCAACCGTTCCCAAACCATAAAGAATTCGCCATTCGTATCGAAATACATTTGCTCATGCAGCAACCCGTAATTCAGCATCGAGCAGGCCTGCTCCCAATATCCCGCCCCATCATGCCGTTCGTGCCGCCTTCAGTCCCAGGCGCTGCGATCTTCATTGCGTCCTCGAATGAGTCGATGAAATAGTTCTTCTGAAACCACTCCCGAGCCTGCCGCAGCCGGGCCTCGCGCCGCATCTCAAAAAGTTCCAGCTGAAGTCTCGCCTGTTCGTGCGTGGGTTGCGTATCCATAATTATTTCTCCTTTTTGATCGAGATCTAAGTCCGCTCCGAAGTACTCGCAATCACAATCGTACCCAATTCCCACTTGTGACAAAAAAGATTCCTGTCGCAGAGGTGCCGAAGCTTGGGAACCTGAGAAGTTAACTTTCCCACTTTGTACTAAAAGGGTTCCCCGCAGAGGAACTACCGAACAATCATTCCCGGCCAGCATGTTTTCCCACTTCGCTAATGCCAGCGGCCGGAACGGCCAATCAACCTCAGAATAGCGCCCAAACCCACGCGTGATCGTCCACAAGTTAGAAACAAGGTCCACGTTGTCCTGAGACCTGAGACCTGACACCCGAGACCTGTTTCTACGCTCCACCTTTCAACATTCCGACCACTCTGTCAAAGTCCTGGATCGTGTCATAGACAATCACAATCTTTCCCCGTCCATGCTGATCGCGAATCCGAACCCTCATTCCCAGTATTTCCTCAATCGATCGCTGCGCCGCCCTGACATTCGGATCCACCCACCTCGCCCCTCCGGTCTTCGCCTCGCCATCCTTGGCCGGTGTCTCCGAGCCCATTACGAGCTGTTCCAGCTTTGCCACCGACATCTTTTCTTCGATTGCCTTCTGCGCCAGGGTCCAGCGGTGCCCTTCATTCTGTACCATCAGCAGCAGTCGAGCATGGCTGTAGGTCAACTGTCCCTTTTGCAGAGCGCCCACGATCCCATCTCCCAGCGTCAGTAGCCGCATGTAGTTCGAGACCGCTCCGCGCGACATTCCGACCCGATCCCCGATCTGCTGCTGCGTCAGGTGGAAGTTCATGCTCAATCGTGCAAAGGCATCCGCCTGCTCAATGCAGTTCAGCTCCTGCCGCTGCAGGTTTTCGACGATCGTCATCTCCGCCGCCTGCTGCTCCGAAACCCGCTTCACAATCGCCGGAATCGTCCCCAGCCCCGCAATGAGCGTAGCTCGCAACCGCCGCTCGCCGAGAATCAGCGTGAATCGGCCAGCCTCTTTCCCGGGACGCACAATGATCGGTTGCAAAAGTCCCTGCGCCCGAATCGAATCGGCCAGTTCTCCAAGCGCCTCTTCATCAAAAACCCGCCGGGTCTGGTAAGGATTGCGATCAATCAAGTCCACCGAAATCTGATAAAAGAATTCCCCGTCAGGTGTCTCCCCGGAAGCCCGAATCTCCCCAATCACGCCGGACGCGTCGGCAGAGGTCGGAACGCCGGGTAAGGGACTGGGGCCTGGTGAGGTCGAGACCGGCGACCCTGCCCCGCCGCCAGCACCAAAATCAGCCGGCGGCGCAAAAGAAGAAGATGGAGGGGGCGGAGAAGATGGAGGGGCCGGAAAAGAAGCAGCATCAATAGCCGGCGAAGCAACTGGAGAAGACGGAGCTGCGGCTGCGGCGTCAACCGCCGCCGGAGCCACCACCCGAGGCCCGGGCAGCAAAGAATCCAGCCCGCGGCCAAGCGCGCGCCGCTTCTCCACAACTTTTTCGCTGGCCTTCTCAGTCCCAGCTTTCTCTCCGGCAGCCGCTGCATTCGAAGCATTCACCATTTTTCAATTCCTCCCGATCTACAAGGTCTCGACCATCTCGCGATAATGTACGTACAGTCCATTTTCTCAATCATGCGTGCACGAATGAGCCGCAACACTTATATCGATATACATAAATATTTATGAATATCAATCTATGCCGCCTCTCCCGGCTCCGGCGTCGAGGGAGAACTCTCTTCCTCCACCACGCCCATCTGCCGGTCCAGAATCTCTTTCGCCAACCGGATATAGCTCTCTGCTCCACGTGATCGCACATCGTAGGTAAGAGCCGGCATCCCATGGCTGGGAGCCTCAGCCAGCCGTATGTTGCGCGGGATCGTCGTCCGGCAAAGCTTCTCGCCGAAATGCTTCCGCAGCTCCTCAGCCACCTGCTGCGCCAGGTTCGTACGCTCGTCGAACATGGTCAGCACGACTCCATCAACCACCAGCCCGGGATTGAGCGCCGCGCGAATCCGCTCGATCGTGTCCAGCAGCTCCGACACGCCCTCCAGGGCAAAGTACTCCGCCTGCATCGGAATCAACACGGCATCCGCCGCCACCAACGCATTCAGCGTCAGCAGGTCGAGCGCGGGAGGACAGTCGAGCACGATAAACTGGAAGCGCTCCCGCAGAGGAGCCAGAGCGTCCCGCAGCCGGTACTCCCGCCGCTCCGCCTGGACAAGTTCAAGGTTCGCTCCGATCAGGTTCTTATGGGAAGGGATCACCCAGAGCTGCTCTAGCTCGGTTAGGAGGAGCGCCTCCTCCGCCGAAGCCGCTCCCATGAGAACGTCATAGACGCTGACCCGCTCCGGATCCTTAACGAATCCAAGGCCGCTCGAGGCATTGGACTGCGGATCGCAATCGACCAGCAGAGTGTTCACCTCGGCGGCCGCGAATGAAGCAGCTAAGTTGATGGCGGTCGTCGTCTTACCGACGCCGCCCTTCTGGTTGGCAACAGCAATCACGCGTCCCATGCATCACATCTCCAAAAAATTCAACCCACACACTTCCGGTCCCCAAGCGCGGACGAGCCCAGAACCCCAAAATGCTCCACGTGGAGCATTCGGGCCTCTGGAAAGAAATCTTAAGCGCGTGCCTCAACCGAAACATATGTCGTTTCATGTTCCACGTGGAGCACACGTTCAGTTTTGGGAAAACTCGAACTTGTTGGCTGGGATCCGACGAGCCAGAATATTCCGTTTCGCTGAGGGGCACAATGGCTGACCGCTGTGCATAAGTAAAGATACTTGTGCACGCCGGTGGAAATGCTCCACGTGGAGCACACCCCTCGGAGCCGATCATTCGGCGAGGGCCCAGGCGGAGGGCTTACGAATGGGGAGCTGAGGAGCCGCGGTATCCCCCAACTTTTGGGGAATGCTCCACGTGGAGCACTCATGACTGTAAACTTTCTGCTTCTGTGGGGGCTTGCTTCTTGGCTTTGTGCTCCACGTGGAGCATTCCTTGTTTCGAGGGGCAGGTAGTTAGTTCGAAGTCTTGTTTCTCCCACTTTAGCCTTATTATTTGCTATAGGATTGGCTGGAAACTCCACTTGTTGCGGTACTATTGCCGTCAGTATCCACTATAACGAGGTTGGTTCGGGGTGGCCTATTGCTAGTAGTCCTGAATGTGACTCTGGGACATTTTTTGTTTGCCATTCCATGGCGGGGAGGGCTCTTAGGGCTTCTTGCTGGGCCCTTGTTATGAGAATTGCCAGGCGGGCGTCGGGGGCGAGGAATTTGACCGCTGTGGGCAAAATCTCGGCGAATTTTTCTACCGCTCTGAAGGTGACTACATCGGCTGGCTTGACGGCGGCCCTGGCGCTCGATTGCCGTGGAGATGAATCGGGCGAGTCTGGATTCGAGAGGCGGGCGGCTACTGCTTCGGCGCGCTCGGGAATTATATCGACGTCCGTCAATGTAAGCGCGCGGGCCGCTTCGCGGAGAAAGGTTGCTTTTTTGAGGTTCGATTCGATGAGCGTCAGGTGGACGTGGGGCGCCCAGATTTTTATGGGGAGAGCGGGGAATCCGGCGCCGGAGCCTAGATCGATCACGAGCTTCGAGCGACGAGCCACGAGCCGCGAGCGATCACCGGCTGGGTGAAAGCCGGCGTTCAACGCGGCATCCGGAGCCGACAGCAGTATCTCCTCCCCGGAACGTGGAAAAGCGTGGCGTTCCGCGGGCCCCGGTGTCCGCTCTACCAATGCCCGCTCTACACCGGCAGGATCGGGGAACAGGTGGCGGGCTAGAAAAAACGATTCGCCGAAGTGGCGGGTGACGATTTGTTCCGGGTCGCGGATGGACGTGAGATTGATGCGGGCGTTCCAGCGCAGTAATAGATCGATGTAGGTGGATATTTTGCCGAGGTCGTCGGCCGTCAGTCGGCGGTCGCCGGTCGGACCGAAGAAGGGTTCGAGGAGAGCGGATATGCGGGACGGGTCCATGGTCGTTGGCGGACATTGGCGATTGTAGAGGATTGCTGAGGTTGGAGGTCTGAGGCTGGATGGGGGAGATGTAATGTGTATTTACAGAATCGTACTTACATAACGACGTGAAAATAAATATTCCCATGACTTTTTGAGGGCGAAATTTGGAGCGGCTCGACCGAATGGAATCAAATAGTTAGCGGGATGTAATGCGCTGGTTGTGCTGACTGCATAGGTCGTCAAGTGCTCGTGATTCTAAAGAGGTTGGGCGAGGGGTGGTGGGCGTGGCGGCCAGAGCTTTGAAAATGCGGGACTTATGGAACGGGGAAAATGGGGTGAGTTGAGTTTCGTCTTCGGAGTTGGTTGTGTTTTTGATCGCGTTCGCCAAAGCACCTCGTTAGGCCAAAATTTGCGTCATAGGATTTCGGAGATTCTTAAGATGAAGATCCGAATACCCGCGGCGGGAAGCCTTATCGTGCCGGCAGTTGTGGTACCCACGTCTCGAAAAGCGCGAGACGTGGGGCACCCGTCGGGTCAACGATTGGGATCTCAAGATGAAGATTCGAGTAGCGGCGGCGGGAAGCCTATGGTGCCGGCAGTTGTGGTACCCACGTCTCGAAATGCGCGAGACGCGGGGCACCTGTCGGGTCAACGATTGGGATCTCAAGATGAAGATTCGAATAGCGGCGGCGGGAAGCCTATGGTGCCGGCAGTTGTGGTACCCACGTCTCGAAATGCACGAGACGTGGGGCACCCAGGGTTTGGGCGGTGCTTGCCGTAGGATACAGAGAACTGGGCCACCCGTCCGGTTTTCGAGACGTGGGTTTGTGCGGCGTGGAGAAATCATCACCGGCGAAGAGTAATTGGCGTCACAGTATCGAAGGTTTATTCGGCCCTATTCTGATTGCGCTATGCCGCTTGGCCTTCAACGTTACTATGGCACCGGAGATCTGCACTACATCACCTGTAGTTGTGACCGCAGACAGGCCTGGCTAGGAACGGCGTCGCGTCGCGATCTGTTCTTGTCGGTGCTCGAACGTATGCGGACACGCTACCAGTTCGTGGTGGTCGGCTATGTCGTGATGCCCGAGCACTTTCACCTTCTGATCAGCGAACCGCAGGAGCGTACGCCCGGCACCGCGATGCAGGCTCTTAAGCTGGGATTTGCGCGACGCGTACTGGCGCAGAACCGAGCGCGCCGGAAATCGGCGCAGGCCAGCTTATTCGAACATGGTCCGCAGCATGTATGGCAGGCGCGCTTCTATGATTTCAATGTGTGGACGTCGAGGAAGCGGGTGGAGAAGTTGCGGTACATGCATCGCAATCCGGTGAAACGAGGATTGGTCGAGTCGCCGGAGTTATGGCGGTAGAGCAGTTACCGGGCTTATGTCCTCGGAGAAGAAGGAGTCGTGCGAATCAACGATTGGGAGATTCTCAAGATGAAGATTCGGGTACCGGCGGCGTAAGGGCTAGGGTGCCGGCAGTTGTGGTACCCACGTCTCGAAAAACACGAGACGTGGGGCACCCGTCGGTCAACGATTGGGATCTCAAGTGAAGATTCGAATAGCGGCGGCGTGAAGGCTAGGTGCCGGCAGTTGTGGTACCCACGTCTCGAAAAGCACGAGACGTGGGGCACCCGCCTCCGGGGCACCCATCGTCCGTCTTTGCTGTCCATCTTCATGCGGCGCGCGGGGTCATGGTGGCGCGTTTTAGTTTGTTGGCTGTGGCTATCA
>JBAWAI010000272.1:0-13709 GCA_049589215.1 Terriglobales bacterium
AGCCCGCAAGCGGTCGAAGAAAATCTGCCAATCACCCCCAAGCATCGAGCCGCGAGCAGCAAGTTCTCGCGCACCACCAGACTCATCACTGTCGGGCAGATCAGTGCCATGCAGACTAATGTAGGGCAGTTGATTTTCCGGAGACCCAACACCTGATACCTGAGACCTGCTTTCCCGAGAGCTGAGAGCTGAGAGCTGAGAGCTAAGCTCCGGCACCGCCACCAGCGTGTGCAGCACATCATGCAACTCATCGGCGTCGCGCACATCGGGCCACGCCTCCGCCTGCACCTGTGCGATCGCCGCCGGATCAAGCGCCCCAACCTCCTCCAGCACCGATGCCGGCAGCACGCGCCGCATCTCGACCGCCCGCGCTCGGCGCTCTTCAAGCGGAGCATCATCAAGATACGCGTACGGATTCGCGTTCAAAATCTCATGCGAAAACTGCGACGGCACCGGAGTATCGACGGCCACGCAGCGAATGCGGCCCTGCTCGATGCCGCGCAGCACGTCGCCGAGGCCTTCGATGTCCAGCGCCTCCGTCAGCACATCTTTCATCACTTCGGCGATGAGAGGGTGATCGGGAATCTTGATGTCCCCGACAATGTTCTCGCCGCAGGCAGCAACATCGGGAAACACGGACGCCAGCAAATCATCCGATCGGATGCGCTGAATTTGTGGCGGAACTTTTTTGCCGCCCTGAAACCGCAGCAGCGCCAGCGCGCGCGTCGCATCCCAGCGCCAGCGCGTGCCGAAGATCGGCGAGGCCAGCGCCGCCTGCTCCAATATCGGCGCCATCGTCTCGGAATGCAGAAACTGAAAAACATCCGCCAGCGGAAAACTATGTTGCTCGGCAAGCGCGATATTCAGGCCGTTGTCCGTCGCGGCCGCCTGCAATTCAAAATTGAATCCGCGGCAAAAGCGCTTTCGCAGCGCCAGTCCCCACGCCTTGTTGATGCGCCCGCCAAATGGCGCGTGGATGACCAGCTGCATCCCGCCGCCCTCGTCAAAAAATCGCTCGGCAATAATCGTCGTCTGCGTCGGCACCTGCCCAAGCACAGCTCGCCCTTCAATCACATATTGAATCAACTGCTCCGCGCCCGCTTGATCAAGCCCGCATTGTTCTCCGAGCCATGCCGCTGTCTCCGTGACCACCGGCAAATGCCGCCAGCCCTCGACCGGAGCAACGCCCTTCAGACGATCACTGATGTCCCGCCGCAGTTCGCCGAGCTGCTTTGAAAGTTCAGCCGTCCTCGCCGGAGCCTCGCCCCGCCAAAATGGCACGGTTGGCGGAGACCCATGCGCGTCTTCAACCAGCACCCGCGACGACTTGCCCTCCACGCGCCGAATGCGCCACGACGTGTTCCCGAGCAGCATGATGTCGCCCGCCATGCTCTCAACCGCAAAGTCCTCGTCGACCGTTCCGACAGCTCCACCATCGGGTTCGGCCACAACCGTGAAGAGAGCATTGTCGGGAATCGCGCCGCCACTCGTAATCGCCGCCAGCCGAGCGCCCCGCCGCGCGCGCAGTTTGCGGTTGATGCGGTCGTGATGCAGGTAAGCGCCATAGCGCCCGCGCTGTGCCGCAATTCCCTCGGACAACATATCGATGACTGAATCGAATGCCGCCCGCGAAAGATTGCGATAGGGATACGCGCGCTTGACCAGCGCAAACAGCGCGTCTTCATCCCAGCCGTCGGTTATTCCAGCGGATGTTCCGAGGTTCGCTCCAGAGTTTGCGCCGTCGCTCGCCGCCGCCGCGCCACTCGCAACCGCGCAGCATGCCACAATCTGCTGCGCCAGCACATCGAGCGACCCTTCGGGAAAAATCAGGCGGTCTAAATCGCCTGACCGAATCGAGCGCACCAGCACTGCGCACTCCGCCAGGTCGTCGCGCGTCGTAACAAAAAACCGACCCTTGGGAATCGCGCCCCGCCAGTGGCCGCTGCGCCCTACTCGTTGCAGCGCGACCGCAATCGAGCGCGGCGAGCTGATATGGCACACCAGGTCCACCGTGCCCACGTCGATGCCCAGCTCAAGCGAGGCCGTAGCCACCAGCACCTTGATCTGTCCTTCTTTCAGTCGGCGCTCCGCCTCCAGCCGCAGCTTGCGCGAAAGACTTCCATGATGCGCCGCGACATTCTCTTCGCCCAGTCGCTCACCAAGCTGGTGCGCGATACGTTCCGCCAGCCGTCGCGTGTTGACGAACAGCAGTGTCGAGCGATGACTATTGACGAGTTCCACGATGCGCCCATAAATCTCATCCCACATTTCATTCGAGGCGACCGGCCCCAACTCGCTCGAGGGAACCTCGACCGCCAGATCCATCTTTCGTCTGTGCCCGACGTCGACAATCACCGGCTCCGGCCGCGCCCAGTGCTCATCGGAGTTACCCGCAAGAAATCGTGCTACTTCATCAATAGGCTTTTGCGTCGCCGAAAGCCCAATGCGAACCGGAGCGCGCTCTGTCAGCGCCTCCAGTCGTTCGAGCGACAACGCGAGATGCACGCCGCGCTTGTCGTCGGCCACCGCGTGAATCTCGTCGACGATCACCGTCTCTACATCGCGCAGAATCGCGCGGCTCTTTTCGGCCGTGAGCAGAATGTAGAGCGACTCGGGCGTCGTCACCAGAATGTGCGGCGGGCGCTTTAACATCAGCCGCCGGTCTTTAGCCAGCGTGTCGCCCGTGCGGACAGCGGTCCGAATCTCCGGCATCAGCAGGCCGCGCTCCGCTGCCATCTGCAATATCTCGCCCAGTGGAATCTCTAAATTTTTCTGAATGTCGTTGCCAAGCGCCTTCAGCGGGGAGACATAGAGGACTTCGGTGCGGTCGGTAAGCTGTCCCGCCAGCGCCTTGCGCACCAGGCGGTCGATGCAGGCCAGAAACGCCGCCAGCGTTTTGCCTGAGCCCGTGGGCGCAGCGATCAACGTCGTATGCCCCGCCAGAATGTACGGCCAGCCCTGCTCCTGCGGCTCAGTGGGAGTCCCAAAGCGCGAGACAAACCACTCCTGCACGAGTGGATGAGCCCAGGCAAGAGAAGGGGGCACCGAGGACAACATAAAAAGATTGTAACGGGAATTCGCATGTTCGTAAAATGTTCGCCCCACGAGTTCTCGCCAACTGGCCGCAGAGTAAATTAAACTTGACAAAATGACAAGTATACTTTACATTCAACTTTATGACTTACGCTCCCGCGTGCCAATCCCGCTTCACCCGACCGGTCTTCCTCTGGGCGCTGGTCGCGCTTCTCACGGATCTTATAGTCGAGTGGTTTCCCAAGCATGGTCTCTACCCGCCTTTGCCTCGCCCGCTGACTCTCTTGCCGCTCGTTCCGGTTGCGTTTTTTTGGGTGGCGCTGGTGCGAACCATTCTAGAAATGGACGAATTGCAGAAGCGCATATGGCTTGACTCAGTGTTCATTGCGTTCATGGCAACCTTGGCGCTCACCTTTGTCTTCGCCGGCCTCGACCGCGTAGGCATTCACCGCGCCCCTGCCAATGACATCGGAAGTTACATGATGCTTTTTTGGGGCGGCGCATACATCTTTTGTGCCTCGAGGTATCGATGACTACTCAGCCATTCACGGCCAAGAAACAGCAGTGCAAGGTCACCGGACTCATTCTTTCCTGGGTTGTGTACCTCGGGGTCATCGGGTTTTTAGCACAGGAGCGGCACGGGGCCGGCGGTCTGGCCTGGCTGATTCTCGTGCCGTGCATACGGTGGTTATTGTTCAGATATTTCCCCAGCATCTCGCGCTTCCTCGGATCTGGGCAAGTCGACGACGTGCTTCCGGCAACGCTCAGCCCTGCACGTGTCGCGGTCACGTTCTACAGTTTCTTCAGTTGTCCATTTTGCCCCATCGTGTGGCAGCGCCTCGAAGCCCTGCAAAAAGAAATGGGCTTCATACTCCAGAAAATTGATGTAACTCTCAAGCCGCAGATCCTTATGAGCAAGGGGATCTCCGCCGTGCCGGTCGTAGAGGTCGGAGAGAATCGGCTGGTTGGCAACGCGACCTCAAACCAGTTGGCCGCGCTTATCGGACTTGCCCGGCTACCCGAGCCCTCGTCCCTGCAGCCGGTGAGGGTGGCCTAGTCAACCATGCAAAACCGGCTTCGAGTGCTTCGGGCAGAGCGCGGCTGGTCGCAGGCCGATCTGGCTGCGCGCCTCGGTGTTTCGCGGCAAACGGTGAACGCCATCGAAACCGGAAAGTATGACCCCAGTCTGCCGCTCGCCTTCGGCGTCGCGCGGTTATTTGAGCAGCAGATCGAGGCGATCTTTGATCCAGGCAACGACGATCCGGGGAGCGGGGACCCAGGGAACGGCCGCACCTGAATTCGGACGCGACGCCCGCGTTGATGGCACCCTGCTAGAATTTTGCCGATGCCCAAACCATCCGCCACCGCCCGCGCCCGCAAAATCAAGCTCATCCTCTTCGACGTAGATGGCGTTCTCACCGACGGCAAGATCTGGATCTTCCCCGCTCCATCGGATGGCAGACAAAGTATCCTGGAAAAATCCGCGAGTGCTCCATCGGCGCAAAATGCGAGCGCCAGCCAATCGGATGCGCCGCGCGCCGAGCCCGGCCACCGTCCCTTCACGCTCGTTGAAGCCAAGGGATTCAACGCACATGACGGCGCGGGCATCTCACTGGCGCGGCTCGGTGGCATTAAGACCGGCTTGATCACCAAGCGCACTTCGGAAACCGTCGCTCTGCGCGCGCGCGACCTCAAGATGGAGCACGTCCACCAAGGCATCCACGACAAAGCCGGGGTCCTGCGGCAAATTCTTGAGAAAGAGGGAATCACGGCCGCGGAAGCCGCCTTCGTCGGCGACGATGTGATCGATCTCCCCGTCATGCGCCAATGCGGCTTAGCGATTGCTGTGAAGAATGCGCGCCCGGAGGTCAAAGCCGAAGCGCACTACGTCACCACGCACGCCGGCGGAGACGGCGCAGCCCGCGACGCCATCGAGTTCATCCTGAAAGCGCAGGGAAAATGGAAAAAGGTAGTGGCCGATTACACGAAAGAACGCTGACAAATAAAGGCGATATGAGCCCAAAACTCAAGGCAAGAAGAAGGTCACATTTTCCGGATTCGCTGAAATGCCTGGCTTTAAAAATTGACCCACCGATTGCTTGCTTGGGGCGTGCTCGGGTTCGCAACCGGTGGGTTTTTCTCCCTACTCATTCGTGCTTTCAGGAGTAATAAACAGAACAAACACAGCCCCCACAGCAAAGTTTCGCGCCCTCAAAATTTTCTCAGATCGATCTCCGGCAGGACTAAGCAGAATGGATAGATCAAAGCCGAACCCAAGGCGACGATGATCCGGGACTACGACGCGGCACGACGAGCCTTGTCCGCAGCAACGCAGGATGCCCAACACTCATTTTCCCGGAGCGTAAAAAACATACTCCGCGGTGTAGCTGCTCTTCGTCTCCGCACCCGTCTTCTCGGCACTGCACCCGTTGGCCGGAGCCTGCCCGCCGTGGGTCTGAATCCTCTGAATGCTCGTCACGCGGCTCAGCACGCCATCTCCAGAGTGCCCGGTAACCGTCACCAGCAGCCAGGGAATCGCGCCAGCATCGGGAGAATCGACGCGTGCGGCAGCTTTGCCCGTGACCTGGCTTCCATCATTGAGCTTCCAGCTGGGACCAGCGAAATGTCGGCCAATCGTCTTTCCCTGGGCATCGCGCAACTCCGCATCCGGAGCCTTCAGGGCCCATGCATACTTGCCATCACTCCCCTGTTGACATGTGTAAATCTGCGAGCCCGAGGCATTCGCGCGCAATACCACAACCTCGCCCAAAGGCGCTTTGATTTTCTCGGGAACGTCCTGGCGGGAAGCATCCTGCGCACTTGCCAGCGCAGCGATGCCAATCAAAAATCCAAGGCAAACCGTTTTCGTAATCACGAAAAGGAGTGTATCAAACCACACGTATATTAACTGCGATGCATCAAAATTAGGTACTTCAAATTAAAGACCGGCGAACCGCTTCTAATTCTGCACGACCACCGTCTTCGCCGCCATCAGCTCTGCGAACCGGGGATCCTTTCGCAGGGTGCTGAATTCCTGATCCTTATAAACGTCCTTGATGTTCGGATAGCCCTCTTCCATCGCTTTCTTAAGGTAGTGCAGCGATCGGTCGGCTGATCCATTACGCGCAAAGAGCTTAGCCAGTACGTAGTCGTAATGGGCAATGTCGCCCGGCGACGGCAGCTTAGCCTGCACTCCGGCGGTGCGTTGCGCACGGTCAAAAATATCGGGGTCAAGTTGCAGTGCCTTGTTGTAGTCCGCCATCGCGCTTTCAAACTGTTTCTTCACAAACAGCGACGCCGCGCGATTGTTGAAAAAAACCGCCTGGCTGTCATCCAGTTGGATGGCTTTGTCGTAACAGCGAATCGATTTCCCGTAATTGGTTTCCTGGTAATACACAACTCCCAGGTTGGCATATGCGTTCGCGTAGCTCTTATCCACTTTAATCGCGCGATCAAAATTCTTGCGAGCTTCCTTATAGCGCCGCAACAGCAATTGCGACATGCCCACCTTGTTCATCAGCACCGCGTTCGTCGGGTCCTTTCTGAGAGCGGCCTCGTAATAGTCGATGGCGTCCAGGTAGTTCTTGTCCCCTTGAAGTTCGTCGCCAATCTCCGCCAGATCCTTCGATGTGGCGCTCGCCGCGGGTGGCTCCACGCGGTGCAGGGGCGGAGGGCCGACCTCGACCTGCTCGGAATTCTGCGCCGAGAGCGGCATTGTGAGAACGAGAACGAACAAGGTGAGCAGGGAAGCGAAGCCTGACAGCGAGAGAGAAATACGCGACCGTACTGCCTGATGCGAAGACCGCATAGCGACCTCCAGAAATCGATTTGTTCAGCTCCAGTTAAGGTGGAGGAGCCTGATTCGTCGTCGGCTTAGACGCTGCCGGAGTGTTTTTGTCATCGTCCTTTTTATCACGGCTGCCATCCCCTCGGAATGCGTCCGCGATCTTGCCAAAGAAGCTCTTCTTCTTTTTAGCTTCCTGTTGGCTTTGGACACCGGCAGCCTGATCCGGGTTCCCATTCGTTGACTGCCCGGCCGCCTGCCCGTTAACCGGCCCATTAGTGGTTGGCGGCGGCAGTGACTTTTCCGAGGTCCCGCCAAAGATGCGTGAAAAAATCCCTTGTGCTCCTGCCGCCTGGTCGCAGGTGTCATGCGGCTCGGTGCCGGCAACAAAGGCGATCGTGTAATCGTCGGGGCAGGTGGGTGTTGCGAGCCGGTTCGTGACCTTGTCGAGCTGCACGTCTACCACGCCTTCCGGCTGGCGGAACGCCTTAGCGTCGGAGTAAGCCGGCAGCGTCAAAGCTTTTTTCATGAACTCGGCCCAGATCGGCGCGGCCGTCTGCGCCCCGCTGAGCCGGATGTCGCTATAGTCGTCGTATCCGACCCAAACCACGCACAGCAAATTATTGGTGTAGCCCGCGAACCATCCGTCATGCGAGGTCCCGGTCTTGCCGGCTGCGGGAGATGTGAATCCGCGCTGCCGCACGACGTATGCCGTGCCAAAGTTCACCACGCCTTCCAGCATGTTCGTCATGACGAAGGCCACCCGCGGATCGAGAACCTGCTTGTGTTCCGACTCGAAGTTCACGACCACATCGCCTTTGGAGTTACGTACTGAATTCACAAATACCGGAGAGAGCCGCACTCCTCCATTGGCAAACGTCGTATATGCCGACGTCATGTCCACAGGCGTGGCGTCGTAGGCGCCGAGCGCCATTGCCGGCGTAGCCTTCACCGACGCGATGCCCGCGGCCTTGGCCAGGTCGGCCACCTTGTCGTATCCAACTTCTTCAGCCACCTTCACGGTCGCATTGTTCAGCGAAAGCGCCAGCGCATACCGCAACGTAACATCACCGTGATACTCCTCTTTATAATTGCGCGGTTCGTAGATCTGATCGCCATATGCAAATGTGGAGGGTTGATCGCTCACGATCGACGCAGGCGTAATCACGCTCGTCGATCCGTCGAGCGCCGTGTTCATGGCCGCCGCATAAACAAACGGTTTGAAGATCGAGCCGGTCGGCCGCTTCGCCATCGCGTGGTTGAGCTGGCTCGCTCCATAATTACGGCCGCCCACCAGCGCCTTGATCTCCCCCGTGTGCGGATCCATTGCCACCAGCGCCACCTGCGCCTGCGGACCCGGCAGAACGGTCGTCTCATACTTCCCCTTGGCGACCTTCGTCTTCTTTGTCCGCATCTTCGTGACCTGGTCGTCCACCAGCTTGATGCCGGTCTCGACGGCTTGCGCGGCCTCGCGCTGCAGATCCGGATCAAGTGTCGTATAGATGCGGTACTGCTGTTCATTCGCCTCACGCTCGTTGAGCTTCGAAAGCACGGTGTCTCGCACCATGTCCACAAAGTACGGCGCGTCACTCGCCTCCACATTGGGAGGCGCAAGCTTCAGTGGCGTGGCCTTTGCCTTATCGGCCTGCGCGCGCGTGATGGCTCCCGTTTCAACCATCGCTTCGAGCACCACGTTGCGTCGCTCCAGCGCTCGCTCTGGATGTCGATACGGCGACAGCATGCTTGGTGCCTGGATCAATCCCGCCAGCAGCGCGGCTTCCGGCAGCGAGATATCTTTCAGGTCCTTATTGAAGTAAGATCGCGAGCCCTCCGCCAGGCCCGAAATCGTGAATGATCCCCGCTGCCCGAGGTCGACGCGGTTCGCATAGAACTCAAAAATCTGCTGCTTGGTGAATTTCTGTTCCATCTCGACCGCGATCAGCATCTCGACCATCTTCCGCTTCATCGTTTTTTCCCGGCTCAGAAAAAACGCACGCGAAAGCTGCATTGTGATCGTCGATCCGCCCTGCTGGTTGCGCTGGTGCGTGAAGTCAATCCACGCCGCTTCCATCAGCCGCAAGAAATTCACACCGCTGTGCTGGAAGAATCGCCGGTCTTCGATTGACGTGACGGCTTCCACCATCACCTTGGGAATGTCATCGTACTTGACCAGTTCGCGCTTCGAGCGATCTTCCGCATCGAACAGCGACGTCACCGGCTCCGGCTCAAGTTCGTAGGCCTCCAGGGCGCCAGCCGACCGGCTCATGACCTCACTCACCGCTCCGTCTGCAACCGTAATCGTCGCCGGCTCCGGACTGTGGTAGGACTCAGGACCCGGCATCACCTCGATCTTGCTGCCATGAGCGCGATAGCTTCCCAAGGGCGATTCCGTAGAACCCGCCGAGCCTTTCGAACCTCCGGCATGAGAGGTGCCGTCCGCGTCTGTGTAGCCCGCCCGCCGCAGTTCGGACGCAATCTCTGGGATCGTGTACTTCGATCCCACCCTCACCACTACCGGGCTGGCGTAGATTTTGGCCGAGGTCGCGAACGCCGGCCCGCGAAAGCGCTGTTCAATAATGCGGTCGTACTTCACGTACCAATAAGCAAAAACCCCGCTGATGACGAGCGATACTGCCAGGAACCCAAGAAACGCATACTGAACGAGCGGGTCTTTCGACCGCTTGCGGCCCTTACCACCCGCGCCATTCGCGCGAGGCTTCGGAATTTTCAGTTTGAGAGCCAAGAAGTCAGTGAATCTCAAGTGTTCCAAGCAATTGCCAGTCCGAATTAGCGGAACCGGCCACCAAGACTGGAACTCGAGTCGCCTCGGTAAATTGTGGGTGCAAATAAATTCTAAATCACAAAGCGCTGCCCTGAACCGATTAGATGCGTGTCAGCGGAGATACAGGTGTGGGCGGGGATGTTGGATAAAGCTAGGGCTGGGAGCGTGCCACGGCCCGCCAGCAAAGAGAGAGGAGCTACTAAGCAGAGAGCTGAGACCTGAACGCTGAGACCTGAGACCTGAGATCTGCCCCTAAAATATCGCTTTGTTCGAAGTAGAAGGATGGAAGTCCATCGAAGTCGAGTAGCCCGGAAATTCCAGTGGCACGCTGTATTGTGCGTCGATCTCAAGTATGCCCGTTCCGACGCTGCCGTTTCGCACCACATGCACCTGCTGCGGCGTCAGCGTGATGTCGTATTCATGGGCATGTTTAATCACGGTCGCGCGAATGTCATCGACCGAACGCGAGGTGTAAGTCGACTGCAGCGCTTCGTTCTTGATGGAATCCTCAAACTCATAGTTTGAGTAGTACGGAGGAATAACTTTCACTCCCACCATCAACAACGCCAGCAACACCCCGAAGGTCAAAATAACTTTGAATGTATCCATAAAGGCCCGATTCGCGGGTGACTGGACTCGTACCGCCTGTTCCCGGCTGCCCGGCTTTCGCCCTGACCGCCTTCACCCTTGCACCAACCCGCGTAGAAGGTCGGTTATTGCTGAAATTTTAACGTCCTCCCGAGCCAGAGTCGAGCGGCGAACGACCTCCACCATACCTTCGGTAACCTTCTTTCCGACATTGATTCTAAAAGGGATACCAACCAAGTCCGCATCCTTGAACTTCACGCCCGGCCGCTCATCCCGATCATCCAGCAAAACGTCGAATCCAGCCTCGTCCAGCGCCTTGGCAATATCCTCGGAGGCCGTCCGGATCTTCTCGTCCCCTGTATTGGTCGCCACCACCACCACCTCAAAAGGCGCAATCGAAGGCGCTAGCCAAAATCCATTCACGTCGTTCGATTGCTCAACCGCCGCCGTCAAAATGCGTTCGATGCCAATCCCATAACTCCCCATGATTGGTTCCACTTCCTTCCCGTTCCGGTCGAGCACTCTCGCGCCCATCGAGTGCGAATACTTATACCCAAGCTTGAAGATGTGTCCGATCTCGACCGCCGTATCGATGCGCAGTAAGGCTCCGCAATTCGGGCAGCCCTCGCCGGCCGTTACACTCCGTACGTCGGCCGCGATCGTGTACTCGAAATCTTTGCCCGGTGTCACGTTCTTCAGGTGATAGTCGAGCTTATTGGCGCCGCAGATCATGTTGACGCGCCCCACCAGCCCCAGATCGACCACCACCGTTGCGGCGCGCGCATCAGTTGGCTGTTTTTTGGCGTCCCACTCGCCCAGCAATTCTTTAGGCCGCACCACCAAACCAATGGGCCCAATAAACCCCGCCGGACCCTGAAAATATTTTCCCAGCTCCTCGCCCTGCATGGGACGCAAATTCGCGGCCTTCACCAGCGTCAGCAGCTTCGTCTCATTCACGCTGTGGTCGCCGCGCAAAAATACAATCACCGCCTGCTCAAGCGTTTTTCCGCCGTCGCCTGGATTTTGCGCCATGTAGGCCACTGTCTTGATGTCCTGCTCGGCGGCGATCCTCAAAAACTCGGCAACATCGGCAATCGCGCCCTTCCCGGGCGTGTGAATCGGCAGCGGCTTGCCATCACCCTCAGCCGCCAAATCCACAACCGGAGCCAGCTTCGAGGTCGCCTTCTCCATGTTCGCCGCATACCCGCATGCTTCGCAGCTCACCACCAGGTCCTCGCCCGCCGGTGTTCGCACCATGAATTCCTGCGATTGCGAACCGCCCATTGCCCCCGAATGCGCGTCAATCACCACATACTTCAACCCGCATCGGTCGAATATCCGGCAATAGGTGTCATGATGCTTTTGATAAGACACATCCAGCCCAGCCGCATCAATATCAAACGAGTACGCATCCTTCATGATGAACTGACGCACCCGCAGCAATCCCGACTTCGGCCGCGGCTCGTCGCGAAATTTCGTCTGTATCTGATACCAGATCTGTGGCAACTGCTTGTAGCTGCGAAGCTCCTTGCGCGCGATGTCGGTCATGATCTCTTCATGGGTCATGCCCAGGCACAAATCCGCGCCCTTGCGGTCTTTCAACCGAAACATGTTGTCGCCCATCACCGTCCAGCGTCCGCTCTCTTCCCAGATGTCGCGCGGATTCAGCGCCGGCAGATAAAATTCCTGCCCGATCTTGTCCATCTCCTCGCGCACGATGCCCATGATCTTCTGCGTCGAGCGATTGCCCAGCAATAAAAAAGAGTAAATGCCAGCCCCCAGTTGCCGTATATACCCGGCCCGGACCAGCAACTTGTGGCTCGCGACCTCGGCATCCGCCGGGGCCTCGCGCAAAGTAGGAATGAAAAGATCAGACCACCGGTGCATAGTTGACTTCCCTGTGAGTGATGGAATGTTCGATTGTAAACGATGAAGGATCGATGGCGGATGGCTCCGCCAATGCGACCGATTGGCTGCGAAACTCACAGCAGAGCTGCTTGGTTCCCGCGCCGGTGTGCGGCTATTCTCGATCCGCATCCCAAAAAGACTCGGTTCCTGCCCATTTGTGCGACGTTCGGGATTCTTCTGTATAGACGACGGGAAAAAAACGGGCTAACATTTGATTCTCGCGTCTGTGACGCAAGTGTCGATTGCCCACTCTTGAGGGCGGCATTCGACAGTGTGGGTTCAATTTTTGCAGGTGTAATCATGAGCCCGAAATCGTGCGCTCTTCGGCTGTCTTGTCCACGCCTCGCAATCCTACTGCTGCTCAGCGCGACTCTCCTGTTTGGCCAAGGGAAACATCCTACGGCTCCCATAGCGCCGATCCCCGGGACGATAGCGAGCGCTCCTCCTTCTCCCTTCGACCTCGATCAAACAAATGTAGTCGTTGACGGCAGTGGCAAAACCGTTGCCACCAATGAATATGCCTGTTTTCTTCCTCCGCTGAACTCTGTCCCCGCTTCCACGGTTGGCGTCGTTGACCTGCAAGTCCCCTGGAGGCCCCAGGCCGAATATCAGAGCGGCTGTGAAGCCTTGCACAAAAAGAAGATCGCAGACGCTGAGAAGCACCTCCGGAAAGCGATCGAACAGTACGAGAAATACGCCGCCGCATGGGTTCTGCTCGGTCAGTTGCTCGAAGTGCAGCAGAAGCCAGAAGAGGCCCTGGACGCCTGTTCAAAATCACTGAACGCGAGCATCAAGTACCTGCCCGCTTACCTTTGCCTCACCGATATTTCGGCGCGTCAGAAAAAATGGGACGATGTCTTGAAGTTCAGCGAGCGCGTGCTCGAACTCGATCCCGCCACCAATCCCGTCGCCTATGCCTTTAATGCAACTGCCAACCTGAATCTGCATCATCTCGCAGAAGCCGAGAAAAGCGCGCTCAAAGCTTTGGAAATTGACGTGAGAAATACTGAACCGCGCGTTCATTTTCTGCTGGCGCAAATCTATGCAGCCAAGGGTGATCGTTCGAACACCGCCGCGCAGCTCCGCGAATATCTAAGGTTCGCCAAGGATCCTGACGACGTAGCCATGGTCAAAAACAACCTGGCAAAATTCGACGGCGAAGTCGCGAAATAGAGTCGCGCAATAAAGCCGGGAAATAACACCGCGAAGCAAACAGACCTGTCGGGCCAAGGAGATACCCTGTGCTCCTCGGTATCCTCTGTGGTTTAAGCTCTTTGCCGCCAGTGTATCGCGACTCCCCGCCAGCGCCATCTATCCCGCCAATCGCTTCAGAATTTCCTTGCCCAGCTTCTGCGTCTCGCCGAAAAATTTCTGATATTCCACAAATATCCGGTTCAACTCCAGCGCGTCATCCGCTGTTAACTGGCGGCGCAGCATCATGTCGCGAACATGCACCGGATTCGGCAATACTGCCTCTTCCGTCAGTTCTTCCAAAGCACTCGAGGGATTGTAATGGTACATGCCACTATTGTAAGCGTCGAAAGAAAAGGACGAGGAGTGCCCAAGATTCTGACGCCTGACACCTGACACCTGACACCTGACACCTGACACCTG
>JBAWAI010000273.1:0-7940 GCA_049589215.1 Terriglobales bacterium
ATTCAATATGGCGACGCCGATGTCATGATCGCCGGCGGCGCCGAAGCCGCCATCACTCCCATGGGCGTCGGCGGGTTCGCCGCCATGCGCGCGCTCTCCACCCGCAATGACGATCCCGCCCGCGCCAGCCGTCCCTGGGATAAAGATCGCGACGGCTTCGTCATGGGCGAAGGCGCTGGCATCCTCATTCTCGAAGAACTCGAGCACGCCCGCCACCGCGGCGCGCCTATCCTCGCCGAAATCGTCGGCTATGGCATGTCCTCCGACGCCTATCACATGACGCAGCCGGCGCCCGAGCACGAAGGCGGCTACCGAGTAATGCGCAACGCGCTGCGCGACGCCCATCTCGAACCCGATGCCATCGGCTATCTCAACGCCCACGGCACCAGCACGCCCATCGGCGATACGCTCGAAGCTCATGCCATCCGAAATTTATTCGGCAAGAGAGTTCCCGTCAGCTCCACCAAATCGATGACCGGCCACCTCCTCGGCGGAGCCGGCGGCCTGGAAGCCGGCGTGACCGTCCTCGCACTGCGCGATCAGATTCTCCCGCCGACCATCAACCTCGAGAATCAGGATCCCGAAACCGACAACATGGATTTCGTTCCCAACCAGGCCCGTACAGCCTCCTTCGAATACGCCATGTCCAACTCCTTCGGCTTCGGAGGCACCAATGGCGCTCTCCTCTTCAAACGCTGGACCGAATAGCAGCGAATATCTAAGCGAGCGAGAGAAGAGGGCCAGAGAAACGAGCGCGGGGTGCCCCATGTCTCGTGTTTGAGACAGGGGAACCACAACTGCAGGCACCGAAGGGTTCACGCTGCGGATCTTATCCGCCCGACATCATCTCATCGCCCGTACACATTCGGACGTGCGCGAATCGCACGAATTCGCTAACATAGAAGAATATTTAGGCGTCCATCCGGGTCATCCTATGAAGATTCAACTGCGCTTTGCTTTCCTGTCCGTGCTCACGATCGCCCTCGCATTTTCTTTGCCGGCGCTCTTCCCAGTTTCGGCCGACGACGTTCCTGACGCCCTCCGTCCACCAAAA
This sequence comes from Terriglobales bacterium, assembly GCA_049589215.1. GTDB lineage: Bacteria > Acidobacteriota > Terriglobia > Terriglobales > Acidobacteriaceae > Acidiflorens. Next base: position 1,055 of record JBAWAI010000273.1, read on the forward strand.
GGTGCGGGCACGGCTCTCGTCGTCTTTGAAGACCTGCAGTGTCCGCAATGCGGCCGCGTGGCGCCGCTGCTTGAGCAGGCTTCGCGAACCTACAAGATTCCGCTCGTGCAGCACGATTTCCCGCTGCCTATGCATAACTGGTCCTTCGGAGCGGCCGTGATCGCGCGCTACTTCGACACCCATTCCAAGGAACTCGGCAACGAGTTTCGCCTGGCGGTCTTCGAACATCAGAGCGAAATCGTCAGCCCGATGGCCATGCACGCCTTCGCCGAAAAATTTGCCTCCGAGCACAAGCTCAGCCTGCCCTTCGCCGTGGATAACGACCCAAAGCTGATCGCGCTGGTCAACGCCGACAAAGACCTGGGCACCAGCCTCCACATCGATCACACACCAACCATCTGGATCGTAAGCAGCAAGCATCCAGAAAAGCCATATGTGGAAGTGAAAGACACCACGCAGCTCTACGTAATGATCGACGCAATGAAGTAAGCATCTTCCCCGCAGCCTGCCCTGTTTGTTCTGGCCCGAGCGTGAGCCACGACAGCTTCCGCTCGCCCCAAAACTCAAAAATTCTGCAATAATTCGCCCAAGCACAATCCTATGAAACGTCCAATCTCCCTCCTTGTCTTCTGCATTCTTGCGATCGCTTTCTCTCACGCCCAATCGAACGCGGCCGTCTCCACGCCGTCGCCAACTGCTGCGGCCCCATCCGCGCCCAGCACGGTTGCGCCCGATTCCGACCAGGCTCCCATCCTCGAATACTCTCCGCCGCCCGCCCAGTTCGCCCGCGCCAAAGCCTACTCCCAGTCCCACTACACCCACTTCTTCGTCAACGCGCTCTACGGATTTCTCGTCCTTCTCTTCGTGCTGCGCTGGCGCATCGCCCCCAAGTTCCGCGATCTCGCCGAGCGCGTCTCCAAAAACCGTTTCGTCCAGCTCATCATCTTCGCGCCCCTCATCCTGCTCACCATCAGTTTCCTCACCATCCCATCCGACGTCTGGGATGAAGCCCTCGAGCGCGCCTACGGTCTCTCCGTCCAGCAATGGTCCGCGTGGTTCGGCGACTGGGTCACCAATCTCATCCTCATGATGATCGTCGGCACCGTTCTCGTCGCCATCCTCTACGCAGTCATCCGCCGCAGCCCGCGCCGCTGGTGGTTCTATTTCTGGCTGGCCTCGATTCCCGTGATGCTGATCGTCTTGTTCGCTCAACCGGTAATCATCGATCCGCTCTTCTACAAATTCACCCCGCTCGCCGACACGCAACCCGAGCTGGTCGCCGAAATGCAAAAAGTAATGCATCACGGCGGAATCGAAATCCCGCCCGAACGCACCTTCTTAATGAATGCCAGTTCCAAGACCACCCAACTCAACGCCTACGTCACCGGCTTCGGCCAATCCAAGCGCGTCGTCATCTGGGACAACACCATCAATAAAGCCGGCGTTAAGGGCACCCTCTTTGTCTTCGGACACGAGATGGGCCACTACGTTCTCCTTCACATCCCGAAAGAGATGGCCATCATCTCGTTCATCATCCTCGTGCTCCTCTATCTCGGATACCGCCTCGCAAACGGCATGCTCGCCCGCTGGGGATATCAATGGGGCATTCGCGACATCACCGATTGGGCCTCGCTGCCCGCCCTCATTTTCCTCATCACTCTGCTGGCATTTCTCGCCACCCCCGCCTTCAACGCCGTCAGCCGCCACTTTGAGCACGAGGCCGACCGCTACGGCATCGAGGTAATCCACGGAATCGTCCCCAACGCCAACCAGATCGCCGCCCACTATTTCGAGCAAAGCGGCGAGAAGAATCTCATCGACCCCAGCCCCAACTGGTTCACCAAGGCGTGGTTCTTCGATCATCCCACCCGTCCCGAGCGAGTCCACTTCGTAGCCACCTACGATCCATGGTCGCAAGGCAAAGAGCCCGAATATGTGAAGTGAGAACTAAGAGGTGAGAACTAAGAGTGAGAAGTAAACCGAGAAGTAAACCAGAGAAGTAAAGCAGAGAGGCAGAGCCGGGGCAACGTTCCCCGTCCTTTCGTTCGCTACTGCAAATTCTTATCCACGTCCAAATTATAAAAATAATAAAACCGCAGCCCGAGATTGCACTTCTCATCGCGAACCGGCACGCCGCACTGCGATACAAACTCCCGCGGCAGCGGCGGAAACGGATTCGACCCCGTTATGCTTCCCCACGCTGCGCGGTCCAGCGCCACGTCGCCGGATGGCGTCCGCAGCGTCATCCCCGCCACCGTTCCATTTTTCAAAATCGTAAACTCGATCGCCAGCTTCCCCTGTTTCCGGATCGGCGGATACACCGACGGCGGCATGATGTTGTACCAGTTCGCCTTCACCACCTGCACCACCCGCGTCAGGTACGGGCCAAAATCCACGCCCAGCGTGTCCGTCAAAATTTCCGCCGGCGCCATCGCCTTGAACCCCCCGCGATTCAGCCCGGTCCCATAATCTCCCGCCTCGCCACCGCCGCCATAGCGCCCGCGATTCTCCGCCGCCGCTTTCTCCGCCTGCTCTATCGCCGAGCCCGCCGTCAGCGGCGAATTAAAATTCGGCTGCACCCTCGCCCCGCCCTGCGGAGGCGCCTGCAACCGCGCCTGATCATTCGTCTGCGTCGGCGCGGGCTCAAATCCCGTACTCGGCTGCGGATTATTCTGCGGCGTCTGCTGCGGCACATTCTGCGCCACCTGCGGCTGCGGAGGCGGCGTCGCTCCCGCTCCCGGCTGCGGCGCAATCGGTCCCGGCCGTCCCTGCCGGCTCTGCAGCAGTTTCTTCAGCTCTTCACGATTGATCTGCGGAGCCTTCGATGTCGCCACCCGGTCCTTATCCGAAATAACCTTCGTATCCGGACGCCGCGTCGGCTTCTGCTCATCCGGCGGCAACTCCAGGTAGGTCGCGTCTTTCGTCCGATCCGCGTCCGCCCGCAACTCGATCGGCACCGCGCGATGCGGCCACAATCCCATCAGCCGGTCGCCGTTCCACAAAAGAATCACCACCAGCAAATGCAGGATCACCGACAGCCACGCCGCTTCCCGCTTGCGCGCCCGCGAAAGATCGTCCTGCAACTGGATCAGAAGATGAGGAACCTCATCCGGATTGAACCCGCGGTAAGCCGACTCCCAATGCTGCGCCTCCGACAGTTCGCGGTGTTCCGGCGGGGCCGGCGGCGAGGGTGGAGTCTGGGGCGGAATTTGGGTGACCGGCATCAGGCAGCGAGCGACTCAGGCACAACACCGCGGCTACACACTTAGAGCAACGGGCAACCCCCGAAGTTGCGTACACTGCTTCGTAAATTTACGTAAACGAGGGAATCATGCCTGTACTCAAATATTGTCGCATCTTTTGGCCCGGAAAAGTGAGTACCTGGGTAATGGGGGCGGGAGAGAGGAAATGCTCCGTGTCGGTTCGAGGGTCTCGTCCGGGAGCGACCATCGCTTGGCTTGAAGAGTTAAGTTCGATTCGGCGCCGGGCGCAAAAACTCCATATAGTCCAAATGAGAACTTCAAGGACCGAGCAACAAAAATCTAGCTCCCACTACGCCCATCACAACGCCGACCACAAGTCCGAGGAGCCTTCCCCGCCATCGGGGAATCTCGCGATTCGATACCCCGTATAAGCCTCTGGCCGCATAGAACTGTTTTACTGTCAGGGAAAAGACTATGACAACGCATCCGGAAGCGATGGCTATAATCGCCTTCGTTTCATTCATGGCCATTCGCGTCTACTCCACCAGCGATTCTATGCTCGCTCGGCCTCGCGATCTCGGTTCTGCCATCGTGAAGCCTGATTGTTAGTAATAGCGACCACACTCACAATCAAGCGCTCCAGCCCCACCCCGCAACCCGCCCTCAGACCCCCACGCGCCCCGCATGACGCCCGATCTCCGCAAGAATTTCTAGTCCCAAAGCCAGCGCCCGCCGCCCATCCTCCAGTGAAACCACGGGCGCTGACCGCGTCCGCACCGACTCCAGAAATGCATTAATCTCCGCCAGAAGCGGCTCTTCCGCAGTAACCGCCGGCTTCGCCATCTGAATCTGCGGATTCACGCTCGGTTGAGTAACTGTGTGGGCGCCACCACCGCCAACCGAAAACACCAGCACATCCTGCCGTCCGTAATCGATCGAAATATACTGTCCCGGCTGAAAGAACCGCACCTTGCGCACGCGCTCGGTCGAAACCCGGCTGGCCGTAAAATTCGCCACGCATCCCGACTCGAACTCCACGCGCACGTTCGCGATATCCACCTTGCCCGACAAAATCGGCAGACCCACCGCGCGAATCTCCTTCACCGGCGACTTCGCAAAGGTCAGCACAATATCGAGATCGTGAATCATCAGATCCAGCACCACATCCACATCCAGCGCCCGCGGAGAAAACACGCTCAGCCGGTGCACCTCAAAAAACATGGGACGGTTGACCAGCGGCAAGGTAGCCCGAACCGCCGGATTGAACCGCTCGAGGTGCCCAACCTGCGCCACGCGCCTGCGCTCCGCGGCGATGCGCACTAACTCGTCCGCCTCAGCCAGCGTGGCCGCCACCGGTTTTTCGATCAGCACATCGACGCCTTTATTCATCAGCGCCCGCGCCACCTCCAGATGCAACACCGTCGGCACCGCCACCGAAGCCGCCTGCACCTCGCTATGCGTGGTCAACATCTGCTCGATCGATCCGAAAGCCCGGCAGTCAAACTCGCGAGCCACAGCATCTGCCCGCGCGATCTCGGGATCAACCACTCCAACCAGCCGCACTCCGCCCGCCGCCTGCAAGGCGTGATAGACGCGGGCATGGTTGCGTCCGAAAGCGCCCACGCCAACCACCGCGACATTAAGGGGAGAAGTCAAACTCAGAGTAAGAGCTCCGCAAGAACAAATAGAACAGCGCCCGAGAGCAAGGCGCTATTCTCGCAGCAAGCCCGTAGCAAGCACAAGACAAACGCAGCCGCATGCTTCCGCGTGCCAGGCGCCGCGGCAGGATCTCTACATCTTCTTCAGCAGAGCAATCTGCCCCGCATGGTAAAGCTCATGCTGCGCCAAGCCATCCAGCATGTAAGCGAAGTTATAATGCGCGCCGTGCTTCCCCGGAACCGGCTTCATCAAGTCGGCCTCGGGAAAATGCGTCACCGCGGCAGTCAACTCGTCATGCACGCGCCGGACTTCCTCAAGCGTCCGGCCCCAGGCCGCATCGCTCGTATCGCTAACGGGAGGAAAATTCTCCGCATCGGAGAGCGCAACAGCCACGCCCGTCATCCGCCGCCGCACCGCCCCATCCCAGGCCGCAATATGCAGCACCAGCTCCCAGATGCTGTGCGCATTCTTGATGGGTCGAGCCGCCGCCTGCGCCGCAGTAACTCCAGTCAGAATTTCATACAAGGAATCGCCATGCCACGCGCCGCCATAGAACGCGCGGCGCAGTTGATCGGCAATATGAGTAGTTTCAGACATTGCATCAGCCTCCATGCTTACACGGTTACCCGGTGTTCATGTATAATCAATCCCGGTGATTGTCAGCTTTGCGGACACCACGACAGCCGACATTTTTCATGGGAGCGACAGCAAAGCCGCTCGCAAGCTGCCGCGTGTACTTTGGGGCAGGATACAACAAAAACTCGATCTGCTGAACGCATGCACATCGCTCGAAGATTTGCGGGTTCCTCCTGCCAACCGGCTGGAGAAGCTTAAAGGAGATCTCGCCGGACATCATAGTATTCGCGTGAACCAGCAGTATCGAATCATCTTCCGCTTCAGTGCCGGTCAGTGCGAAGCGGTACGTTGCACTGACTATCACTGAGGCGCAGAGACAGAACAATCAGGTCCAACGAGACGTTCGCAGGAGAAGAAACATGCTGCCCAATTCCCGCATCGCAACTCATCCCGGCACAATTCTTGAAGAGGAGTTTCTGCGCCCGCTTCGTCTCACTCAAGCCGACCTTGCCCGCGCCCTTCACATTCCCGTGAACCGCGTGAATGAGATGGTGCGCGGGAAGCGCGGCATCACTCCGCAATCCGCACTTCTGCTGGCGGCATATTTTGGCAACTCGCCCGAGTTCTGGATGAACCTGCAGACGGCTCACGACCTGACGCGGGCCCGGGCAGAGATGCGACAGATAGAGATGCGGCCGACAGAGACGCGAAGAAAACCCGTGCGCCCCGCCGCCAGGGCCAAGGCGCGCAGGCCGCACGCGCAAGGCGCGGACTAGCGACGAACAGCCGAATCGAATTTCTCTTCCAGAAAAAATTCATTCCGCGATCAAACAAATTTCCGCCTCGTCCGCGGCCCGTGCAATCGCATCGCCGTCAAGCAGCAAACACCGACCGGCATCGACGTTCAGGCAACTCGCGCCTGCCCGCTTCATCGCCTCGATCGTCGCCACTCCAATCACCGGGACGTCGAACCGCATGTCCTGCGCCGGCTTCGCGGTCTTCACCACCGTCAGCGCCCGGTCAAGAGTCGATGCCTCGCCTTCGAGCGACCGCATGATCTCCCCGGCCCGCTCAATCGTGGCGTCGGTCCCTTCCATCGCTTCGACGGCGACGCACGCCGCTTCGGCGATTACCACCGTCTGCCCAATGTCATACTCGCCGAGCCGCCGCGCCACCGCTCGCCCGTACTCGATATTTTTTTGTTCCCGCTCGGTCGGCGCCCGCCGCGTCAACACGCCCGCCTTCGCCAGCAGCGGCTCGAGCAACGCCGTCGAGTTTTCCAGCACGATGCCTTCATCGGCCAGCACCTTGGCGACCGCGCCCAGCAGCGAGTCGGTGTTCCGCGTCGCGAGTGACAGCAACAGCTTCGCGAGACGCCAGTCCGGTTTGATCGAAGAAAAAATCTGCTTGTGCTTCACCTGACCGGCCATGACGGCGCGCGTCACGCC
>JBAWAI010000274.1:0-15187 GCA_049589215.1 Terriglobales bacterium
GGAAAGAGATCGACCGCTCCACCCTCGACGACCTGGAAGCGACATTAATCGGCGCCGACCTTGGGACGACTACCACGCACGAAGTGCTCGAGAAGCTGCGCGACAAAGCGGACCGCAAACAGATCAAAGACGTAAGCGAACTGAAGCGGCTGCTGAAAGAGGAGTTGCTGGCGATTCTGACATCGACGCCGGCGCGGCCAGTCACGCGAGTTGACGGGACGTCAGAGGTGATCATGGTTGTCGGCGTGAATGGCGCGGGCAAAACGACGACGATCGGAAAGCTGGCGCAGGTATTTCGCGGACAGGGCAAAACGGTGCTTTTGTGCGCGGCGGACACGTTTCGCGCCGCCGCGATCGAACAACTCGAGATTTGGGGACAGCGAACGGGAACGGAAGTGATCAAGACGAAGGCGGGCGGCGATCCGTCGGCGGTGCTGTTCGATGCGCTGCAAAAGGCGGCCAGCCGTAAGACGGATTATGTGATCGTCGATACAGCGGGGCGGCTGCACACGAAGCAGAACCTCATGCAAGAGCTCGAAAAGATGAAACGGACGGCACAGCGCATTGTGCCGGGCGCTCCGCACGAGACCTTGCTGGTGATGGATGCGACCACCGGGCAGAATGGATTGCAGCAGGCACGGCAGTTCACGCAATCGGCAGGAGTGACGGGCATCGTCCTGACCAAGCTGGATGGCACTGCGAAAGGCGGAGTGGTGGTAGCAATCTCACGCGAACTCGGATTACCGGTGCGCTTTGTGGGAGTCGGCGAGAAAGCCGGCGATCTGCTGCCATTCGACGCTAAGGATTTTGTGGATTCGCTGTTTGCGTAGGGACGCGGTTCGCAGTTGGCGATCGGCTGTTCTCCTGCGGTAGTCTTGAGCTTCCATGACAAGCGATGAACAATTTATGCGTCGTGCGCTCGAACTGGCGCGCGCCGGTGTCGGACTGGTATCGCCGAATCCGGCGGTGGGCGCGGTTGTGGTCGACTCCGCAGGCGGTGAAGTTGGCACCGGCACGCATACTTATGACGGCATCAAGCATGCCGAAGTAATCGCTTTAGAAAAAGCCGGGTCGCGGGCGCGCGGCGGAGCCCTCTACCTCAATCTCGAGCCCTGCTCGCACCGGGGACGAACCGAGCCCTGCGCAGATGCCGTGATTGCGGCTGGAATCACGCGCGTGGTGTGTTCGATGCAGGATCCGAATCCTCAAGTTTCAGGGCAAGGTTTTACCCGCTTGCGCTCGAGTGGAATTCACGTTGAGGTTGGCTTGCTCGAAGCGGAAGCGCGGCGCTTGAATGAGGGCTTCGCGAAGTTCATTCGGCATCGAATTCCGCTCGTGACGCTAAAGGCCGCGATGACACTCGATGGCAAGATCGCGCCGCCGCCAGCAGGATCGGCAAAAGTTGGCACGCCTGTTCCGGCCGACGTCGCTGCGGGCGGCTCCACGGGCGGGTGGATCACGGGCGAGATTGCGCGCCGGCATGTTCAGGTTCTGCGGCACGAACATGACGCGATCATGGCGGGTGTTGGGACGGTGATTGCCGACGACCCATTGCTGACCGATCGCAGTGGTCGGGCGCGAAGAAGACCGCTGCTGCGCGTGATTCTGGATTCGTGGCTGCGGATGCCAGAGACTTCCCGGCTGGGGCAATCGGCGCAGGGCGATGTGCTAGTGCTCTTTTCACAGGCCGGTGAAAAGCGGCGGCGCGAACTGGAGCAACTCGGGCTGCGAGTTGAAAAAGTGGCGGCGCATTCCGACGGGCGCCCGAGTCTTCCCGACGTGATGCGGCACCTGGCGAAGTACGATATCACCACCGTTCTGATTGAGGGCGGTGCGAAGGTAAATTGGAATGCGCTGTCATCGGGAGTCGTGGATAAATTGTTCTTGTTCTATGCGCCGAAGATTCTGGGCGCGGGCGCGGTTCCGTTCATGGCCAGCGTGGACGAACGGCACGCGCACATTGCGCTCGGGGCGCGGCGGATTCGACTGCATCAGTTTGGCGAGGATTTTGCGGTAGAAGGATATCTGCGGGATGTGTATCAGGATTGAGTGATCGAGTAAATCTGGAATCAGCTAATTAAGGAATGTGGACAGTTGATATTTCGGCCATCATTCGCTGTCTGCATTGGAGACCGCATGTTTACTGGAATCGTTGAGGAGGTCGGAGAAGTCACTAAGATTGCGCAGCGGGGAAAAGATCGGCGTATTACCATTCGTGCGAAGAACTGTCCCAAGGAGCTTTGTACCGGTCAGAGCGTTTCGGTGAGCGGCGTGTGTCTTACTGCGCTGGCCATTCAACCGGATTCATTTTGCGCCGACCTGGCTCCGGAAACGTGGGAGCGGACTTCATTTTCGCGTCTTCGCGAGGGGGCACTCGTCAATCTTGAGCTGCCGATGAAAGCTGATGGGCGCTTTGGCGGCCACATCGTTCAGGGGCACGTGGATGGCATCGGCCGACTGATCGAACTCGAGCGCATTGTTGATGCTGAAGGGCGAGACTTCGCAAACTGGTGGCTGCACATTGAGTTTCCGGCGGATGTTGAAAAATACACTGTGTTCAAGGGCTCGATTACGATTGAGGGGATCAGCCTGACGGTGGCGAAGCTGGTGAACAATCGTTGCACGATTGCGATTATTCCGCACACCGTGGAGCTTACGAATCTGGGATCGCTGAAGCCGGGGGATCCGGTGAATCTGGAAGCGGATGTTATCGCGAAGTATGTTGAGAAGTTGATGAGGCGCGATCAAGAGCAGAGGGCGTTCACGATTGAGGAGTTAGTGAGTCAGGGATTTTGACGGTAATTCTTAGTTGTCACTTCTCAATTGTCGGTTCTCAGCGAACCAAACAGTGTCTTCCGACTGTGCGACGCGCCCCGTATGGCATAATCTCAGCGATGTTTGACACGCCAGAGACACGGACTCCTGAGACGACGACACATTGGTACCTACTGCCACGGATTGCCTTCGCCTGTTTCACCGGCATTGGAGTTTTGGGCGTTCTCATTAGTTTCTTTAAGCACGGGATCGGCGCTCGCGTGGGCCTTTTCTCTTACATCGCGGTCCTCGTGGTTGCCCTGTACTTTTTCTTGAATTCCAGAAACCGCGTGCTCACGCCGCGGCAGGTATCGGCTCGCTGCCTATTTCTTTTCGCGCTGGGTATGCTACCGATGTGGGTAAAAATGTTATTGATGTAAGTTCATCCGTTTAGTACAAGCGAACCCGTTCACCTTTCTGGCGCTTGCATCATCGTCTACGCCTCCAGCTTCAACTCATCCAATTCTAAAAATTCCTGAATGATGGGGTGGTTGGACTGTTCCATTTCTTTGTAGGTTCCAAAGAAGATGGCTTCGGCTTGGTGGAGGAAGACGAGACGGTCGGCGAGCTTTTTGGCGAGGCGCATATCGTGCGTGACTACGACGGAGGTCAGGTGTAGCTGCAGTTTTAGACGGGCGATGAGATCACCCAGGAGATTGCCCATGAGCGGATCGACCATGGTGGTGGGCTCGTCGTAGAGAACGCACTCGGGCTGGGCGGAGAGGGCGCGGGCAATGGCTACGGAACGTTTCATGCCGGTGGAGAGGTCGGAGGGGAGCATCTCGCGCATTTCTTTTACGCCGACCATTTCGAGAAGGCCGTCTACAACTTGGAAAATCTGGTCTTCGCTGAGCTCGCGTTTCTCGCGCAACGGGAAGGCAACATTCTCGCCGACGGTGAGCGAGTCGAAGAGGGCCCCGTTCTGAAACACCATGGTGACCTTTTTGTGGATCTCTTCGAGTTGCGGCTCGGTGTAGTCGGTGATGTCCTGGCAGGCGACGATGACACGACCGGAGTCAGGCTTGAGGAAACCCATGATGTTGTGCAGCGAAACCGATTTGCCGACGCCGCTGCGGCCAAGGATGCAGACCATTTCTCCGGGGAGGACATCGAAGCTCACGTGCTTGAGGACTTCAAGGGAGCCGAAGGCTTTGGAGACGTCCTTGAATTCGATGTAGGGAGCAGGACTTCCGGGCGGCATCGGTGGGTTCGCGGCCATAGTGAACAGAATGGCATGAAAGCAGGGTGGGGCTCAACCACTTCTTGCGCTCTCGGCGCGTATCTTGATTATGAAGTTGGACTCAACCTTAGGGCTCGGCGAGGCTGTCTGCGGATTGGCGGTCTTCGGGCGTATTTACGTTGAAGAAAAGTTCGTCCGCAAAATTTGCGGCGAGCAGTTCTTGCAGGTCGATGATCCGCAGTTCGAGGTTGGCGAAGGTCGCGTCGATCTTGTAGTTCCCTGCCCTGATCGCCCGCTCGGCGACTGGAGCGAAGTTGCGGCGATAGACGGCGCAGAGCGGTTGAAGCCCTCGACCGGTGCGGGGAACGGTGATGAGGGCGTTCGTCTCGGCTGCCCTGTCGAGAAGAAATTTTAGAAGATCAGCGGTAACGAAGGGCATGTCGACGGCGAGCATCAGATTCAGGTCGGACTGCGAATTTGTGAGCGCCGTGTGGATGCCGCCCAGCGGGCCGCAATTGGGGAAGATGTCGGGAATGGTGGCGGCGTGGGGCACAAAGGGGGCGGAGTCTCCGATGATCGTGACTTGGCCGCATGCCTCATTCAGCGTGTGGAGCGCGCGGGTTAACAGGGTCTGGCCGCGGAAATTTATGAAGGCTTTGTTTTGGCCCATGCGCATGCTCTTGCCTCCGGCGAGGAGGTAGGCGGCGCGGGCGGGTTGACCTTCGCTTGGCATGGGAGAACAGAATAGTCTCGTAACGCGGACGGCGAAAGAGGGTCGAGTTTGTTTGCCAATCGAATCCGTTCCCAGGATGCGGTTGGTGAACGCCGGCGGGGCACCGGCGCTACCTCTTCACTTTGCGCTTAGAAGATCTTCCGGAAGGTCCAGAACAGGCATCCCGACAGCAACATCGACACGGGGAGAGTCAGCACCCAAGCCATCGCAAGGTTGCGGACAGTGCTCCATTGCAAACCGGAGTGGTTCGCTGCCATGGTTCCGGCTACACCTGACGACAAGACGTGCGTTGTGCTGACCGGCAAACCGAGGTGGTCAGCGCCCCAGATCGTGAACATGGCAGTTATTTCAGCGGCGGCGCCCTGGCCGTACGTCAAGTGCTCTTTACCAATTTTTTCGCCGACCGTGACCACGATACGCTTCCATCCGATCATCGTGCCGAGGCCGAGAGCAAGGGCGACCGCGACTTTGACCCATGCGGGAATGAAGCGGGTGGCGCCATCGACGTGCTTCTTATAGTTGTCGAGCACATCCCAGTCAGCCGTGCTAATCAATGTAGGCTGGTTTTTCTTCATCAGTCGCAACGCCTCGCTGACAACATACATGTCGTTGCGGAAGTTGCGCACGCGATCGTGCGGGACTCGAGCCAATTCGCCGAAAAGAGCGGTTTCGTTGCCAATGTCAGCGACAAGTTGGCGCAACGCGAGCATGGTGTTGGGTGTGAATTGTTTTGTGCGGATGTAATCTGTGAGCTCTTCGCGATCGTCGGCGATGACTGCACTCGGAATGACATATTTGCTGATGACGTTGGCGGCCTGCTGGGAAACGGCGATGAAGTCATCGGATTGCTGGCGCGTGATCGCGTGGTTGAGTGCATAAGCCGTGGGCACAGTGCCGACTAGGATCAGCATGATGAGGCCCATGCCTTTTTGGCCGTCGTTTGAACCGTGGGCGAAGCTGACGCCAGTGCAGGTGAGAACGAGAAGAGAGCGAATCCAGAAGGGTGGCGGCTCGGTGCCCACGGGCGCTTCATACAGGGCGCGGTTCTTGATGACGGCCTTCATGAGCCACAAGAGTAGGAAAGCGCAGACGAATCCGATGATGGGCGAGAACAATAGAGATTTTCCGATGTTCGTGGCCTGGGCCCAGTCGACCCCGCTGGTCCCGGTGCGCGAGGACATCAACTGGTTGGCGATGCCAACGCCAATGATTGAGCCGATCATCGTGTGGGAACTCGACGCAGGCAAGCCGAAGTACCAGGTGCCAAGGTTCCAGATGATGGCGGCGACGAGAAGTGCAAACACCATGGCGAAGCCGGCTTTGCTACCGACCTGGAGAATGAGTTCGACAGGCAAAAGCGAAACGATGCCGAAGGCAACAAGACCGCTCGACGTAAGGACGCCAATAAAGTTCCAGAAGCCCGACCAGACGACGGCAATGTGCGGCTCGAGAGAGTGGGTGTAGATGACGGTAGCGACGGCATTGGCTGTGTCGTGGAAGCCGTTAACGAATTCGAATCCAAGAGCTACGAGGAGCGCGATGCCCAGGAGAACGTAGGGCATGATCGGGCCGGGCCCTGCACTTACAAGATCCGAGAATAGATGATAGCCCGCATATATAAATCCGATCACCACGATGATGCCGAAACCGATGATGCCGATTTTGGCTGCCTTCCCAGGGCTCTTATTGAACTTTGAATCGAGAACAGAGGTTGAAGGAGTTGCCGTCGTCGCCATGGGGCCCTCGAGTTTGGAAGTCGAATAAGAACTTGAAATCGTGCTGGAGGCCGAAGCGTTTTCCGGCCTCGCGGAAGGGAAAATATACGGGAGAATTGTTACGACAGTATTAACGGAGACGGCGGGTTTTCAGGCATTGCGAGTTGGCGCGACGCCCCAATCGCGGACGGGTTCCGTTCGAAAACTGGCTTTCCCGGCTGCGTTGTAGCAGATGGGGTTGGCAGGTAGCATGAAGGTATTTTTGAGTTCCGAACTGTGAAGTTCGATTTAACTCAAACTGCGAATCGCAACAAAAAGCGAAACGAGATTTACCAAGACTCCTCGTCACTCATTCAGCGAACATCCGCAATCCGCCGGAGGCACGTGCGCGATGAGAAAATCTGCCACTCGCTTGTAGGCGTCAATCTGATTTTCAACGCGCGCAAAGCCGTGTCCTTCATTCTCGTAGACCTTGTATTCCGCCACTCCGCCGCGCTTCTTGACCGCATCGACTACCTGCTGCGCCTCAGTCTTCGGACACCGCGGATCATTCCCGCCGGCCAGCAAATACAGCGGCGCCTTGATCTGATCGACAAAATTAATCGGCGACCGTTCTTCGTACCGCGCCTTGTTCGTCACCAGGTCGCCCATGGTCGCAAGATCCGATTGTTGCAGGATCGGATCTTCATTCTGGATTTCCGTGAACCAGTTCACAAACGGCACAATTGGCACCCCCGCCGCCCAGACCCCGGGAGCCTTAGTCACGCCCATCATCGTCAGGTATCCGCCATAGCTGCCGCCCATCAGGATTACTTTTTTCGGGTCGACATATCCCGTCTGCTTGATCCAGTCCGCCGCGGCCAACACGTCCTGCAAATCGCCGCCGCCCATATCGAAAAGATTGGCCTGCTGAAACTCTTTTCCATATCCGGTCGACCCGCGATAGTTCGGCGCAATGACGAGGTATCCCTGATTCACCATGTACTGCACGAAGCGGTTGAAGGTATTCACGGTTTGCGCCGAGGGGCCACCATGCACATAAACGATCGCCGGGTGTTCGCCGTTGCGCGGCAGATTGTAAGGCACGTAGACCAGCGCCGAGATCGTCCACTTGCCATCTTTGCTCGGATAATGCACAAGCGCAGGTTCAACCATATCCTCAGTGCGCACGCCGCCGACGAGCGCATGCGTAAGCTGCCGCGACTTACCTTCGGCAAGGCCAAGAACCCATAGATCGCCAGGCGCACCCGCTCCCGAGTGCGTGTACAACAGACGTGATCCATCGGCCGTAAACGGAGAGCGCCGGCCTGATGGCCAGTTCAACCCTTTTGGCAACGGCAAGGCGCGAGCCTTGGCCGAGGCGGTGTCATACAGGTAAATGTCGTTATTGCCATCGACGTTTGCGGTGTACGTCAGCGACTTGCCATCCGGAGAAAAGCTGTCGCCCGCGATCTCCCACTTGTCCTGCGTCAGCCAATGAATCTTTTTGGGCGCGATCTCAAGCAATCCGGCGTTGTCATATCCATTGGCCGCGTTCGAGGTAATCAGCAGATATTTGCCGTCGGGCGAAGCATCGTTCGCCGAGTACGACTTCTCGCCCTCGTGAGGTGTGAGCAAAGTACTTACGCCACTCTCGACCTCGGCCACGAAAATATTCGAATCCGTCCCCTTCGACTGCTCCTGCGTATAGAAAATAGACTTGCCGTCCGCGGACCAGATTGGCGCCACATTCATTCGATCTTTCTCGGTCCCGGTCGTGACGTGCTTCACATCGCGCAGCACCGTGTCATAAACGTCGATCTCGAACACCGACGAGGTTTTCGGCTTAACCATGTATGCCAGATAGCGTCCGTCGGGAGACCACGTCGGGCTCTCCTCCGCAATCTCTCGGGTGTTGGTGAGGTTGACGACTTGCCCCGACTTCGGCGACACGAGGAAAATATCCCACTGCTCATCGCCGTCGTAGTCGGACATGTAGGCGATCCACTTGCCATCGGAAGACCACGTCGGCGAAGTCTGCCGCTGGTCGCTCACCGTAAGTTGCATCGGCCATCCGCCGTCCGCAGCGACTGTCCAGATGTTGTTTCGTCCACTCATGTTGCTGACGAAGGCAACGGTCTGGCCGTCGGGGGACCAAGTCGCGCCTCCGACTTGCCGGGTCATGTAGAGCTTTTCGATGGTGAGATTCTTTTCTACGCGCGCGTCAGACTTCGAGGTAATTTGTTTGGGATCGGTAATCGCATGCGGAGCAGGAAGCGACTCGGCGTGAGCGAATGATGGCGTCAGAGCGGAAGTAGTCATTAGCACGACGATAGCAAACAGGTGATAGATGCGCATGAACTCCTCGGAAAGAAGGAAGAAGTCTAACAAAGAGGTCAGCGATTTCTGGATGCCAGATGCGCCTTTGTTGACCCCCTCTATCGAAATCAGGCTCAGTCTTTTGGAATCAGAGGTTTAGAGAGAGCACGCCTGCCAGGTCTTTGAGGAATAAGGGCTTATCGGTAAAGTATTTATAAATCATAGAGTTATGCCGGACATTTGGTAGGGTGCTCGCTCTTGGTCTCTGATAAATAAGGCCTACCTGCCAAGTATTTATAAGTCAGAGACTTAGGCGTCCTGCGTGGCATTTTGTAAATTAACTGCGCAGGATCATTCGATCGTAACGATGTAGTCTTGTCCTTCCCACTGCTGGCGATTCTTCCAGTAGAAGGTGAAGACGATTCGCCGTCCGCTGACGAGCGTTTCGGTTGGCAAATCGAGGTGGTGAAGATTCCACCCGCTCTCCTTTGAATCGCTGTCGGTTGTCGTCTGCCAAGCGTCGAGGCTCCAGTGCACGAGCGCCGGTTCCGGCATCAGGATGCGGAGCTTCTTTCCAACCGGCATGCTGCGCGGCTTGTTATTGAAGCGCCAGTTGAAGTATTTCGCGGATTTCTTGTCGACTAAGTAGCGCTTCACCGTCTGCGGTGGCTGATCGAATACCTTCCCGTCGAGCAGTGACCGGCGCAGTTTGATGTACTCGGAGTGCGCCCACACCAGGGGACACGCCGACCCGGATGCCTTGCCCGCGAATAACTCTCGCTCCGGAATGTCCTTCGCATCCCAGACCTGCTCGGGAATCAGGCGCGTGTCGCCGGTCGAGTTCTCCATCACGGCCAACAGAGCCTCGGCCGAATCCGGCCGACCGGCCGCGAGCTCGTAGTGGGCTCGCTCGCCCGCCATCAGCGGCCATGGTCGGCCGATTCCGGTCCCGTCGAAGGGAGAGCCATCCTCGTGCTCGCCGTAGCCGTCGCCGTTGTAGCGATACCAGTTCGGACCCGACGGCAGCTTTACGCGCAGCAGCGAATCGATGACTTTGATGGTGTTAAGAATTCGAGGATCATCGGGCGCGCGCAGACCAAAACGCACCAGCGCCAGCGCATCCGGGCTCACAATGGCGACTGCGGCGGCATCGCCGACACCGACGGCGCGATTCTTGATGGGAACAAATCCTTCCAGCGGCGAAGCACCGTCCGCGGTGGGAGGAGGCGTGATGCGCACGTAGTAGCCCTCCACACCGACTTGCCGAGCGAGATCGGTATTCGTGGCATAGGTTCGCCGCTCCATGTTGAAGTTCCAGGTGTCGGCCATGTCGCGCAGAAATTCCGCGGGTTGGGGCAAGCCCATTTCATCGGCGAAATCGGCGCCTATGAGTAGCGCTGCGATCTCCGCTGCCATGGTGAAGGGCGAGTAGCCGCCGTCTTCTTCCCATCGATCCTGCTGGGTGACCGGCCCGTTGATGGCGATGAAGGCCGCTGCATTGCGCACCATCGGCCACCACCGCCGCGCGCTTTCAAAGCACTTCGGCGCTTCGCGCCTCAACAGGTCGATCAGCAAAATTGGAAATGCGGTCTCATCCATTTGCGACCCGTTCCAGTAGGGGCGCCCATCGAGCCACATGTTCTGCGCCCAGTGGCCATCGGCTTCCTGCGTCGCTTCCAGATAATGCAGTACTCGCACAGCGTCATCATGTGCACCCGCCGCCAGGAGTCCGCCGGCGTTCTCAACCAGGTCGCGCGGCCAAACGAGGTGGTAGCCGCCCAGGTCTTCGTCGCCTTTATCGAATCCCCAGGGAATCGAAAGACTCGCGATGATGCCTCCCAGGAAATCTTTCGACTCGTGCGACCGCAGGACCGCGACGCTGGGCCGATACAGATCTTTCTCCCGCGGCAGCGCGTCCAGATTTTTCAGACTTTTCTGCCAGCTTCGCCAATGAGAGATATAGTCCTCGCGGATTTTCTCGTAGCCAGTGAGCAAGGAAGAGACCGCCTGCTGGCCTGCCTCAGCCCAAATTTCTCCAAAGCCAAGCGCGAGAATGAACTCACCGCCGCAAGCCTGCAGATCGATCTCGCCGGTGAGCGCAATGTTTCCGTTCTCGGCGCGCTCATACTCCCATGTCATTTCGAAGTGCCGGGACAGGTCTTGCCAGCCATCGGACATGCCCACATATCCGACGGACCGCCTTTTCCATGGCGTCGACGAAGCGAGCGCGAGCGCGGCAAAGCGCCTTTCGGCAAACAGCATCGGGCGGCCCTTGTAATGATCAACCCAGCCGGTGTTGCCTCTCCCGCAATTGCCCAGATGCGGCGAGAGCAACGCGTACAACCGGTAGTCGCTCAAGCTCCCTTGCAAGGGCACAAAGCGAATTTTCTGGAGCACTACATTGCGCCACGGATCGGACAGCACTTCTTTTTCGATCCGGTAGCGACCGTCGGTCGAGGTGTTTCTTAACTCGTAGACGGGGACGCCCGGTTCGATCGGCAGATTTTCAAAGGTACAGTGGCGTTTTTCTTCGGAGATCCAGCCGCGGCCATCGGTTACCATCAGCCCGAAATCGCGGGTGCAGGCCTGATCGACGCGAGGAAAGTAGATTTCGTTGAGAATTCCATGACTGATTGTGAACCAGACGCGGCTGTGCAGATTGAGCGCAGTGCCGATGCCGTTCTTTGCGCTCGAAGTCCAGCGCGGGTCGATCCCAGGCCAGCCGGGCGCATAGCGAATGTCATCGCTCACAAGTCGGTATCCTCAATTTAAGCAGTATTGTTAAGCAGTTTGCCAGAAGGCGGCGATTCTTGCTTGCGCTCTGCGCGCGCATCCCGCTTCTGATCGTCTGCACGCGCAATAAAGGCACCGCGCATGACGGCGCGACGCTCCTCGGCTTGCTGCGCGAATTTCGCGGAAATTCTCTTTTTGCCAAAGAACTCGCCAGGCACGACAAGACCGCGGACTAGTGGCTCAGCGAGCATCGAGTTATCACTCTCGAGCCTCAATCCGTCAATTACTTACGCTCGCCGCTCGGAATTCATTGATCGGGGACTCGCCCGTCCCGTTCATCATAAATTCACCACTCTGTAACAGTTCTTTAATAATTAGCCGATAGAACCGAGATTGCATATTTACAGACATATTTTTGAAATATTCAGGAGGATTCTCCAGTGATCCGACACGTTGCGCTGCTGTTGGCGGCTCTCTCGCTATCTCTGCCGTTATTCGGCCAGACCACATTAAACGGAGCCGGCGCCACCTTCCCATACCCGATGTATTCGAAATGGTTCAACGACTACAACAAGCTGCACCCCGAGGTGCAGATCAACTACCAGTCAATTGGCAGCGGCGGCGGTATTCGGCAGGTTCTCAACGGCACCGTTGACTTCGGTGCAACGGACGGTCCGATGACCGATGACCAACTGAAGGAATCCAGCGTCAAGATTCTGCATATCCCTACCGTGCTTGGCGCCGACGTCCCCGCCTACAACGTCACCGGTGTGAGCGGAGATCTCAAATTTACCTCCGATGTCCTCGCCAATATTTTTCTCGGCAGAATCACCAACTGGAATGATGCCGCCATCGCCAAGGCGAATCCGGGGGTGAAGTTGCCGAACCAGCCGATCATCGTCGTGCACCGTTCCGATGGGAGCGGCACGACTTATATCTTCACCGACTACCTCTCGAAAGTCAGTAAAGAATGGGAAGGCTCGGTCGGCAAGGGAACGTCGGTGAAGTGGCCCGTCGGACTGGGCGGCAAGGGAAACGAAGGCGTGGCGGGACAGATCCGGCAGTTGCAAGGCTCAATCGGCTACGTCGAACTGATCTACGCGGTGGAGAACAAAATCACTTTTGGCTCGGTGCAGAACGCCGCGGGAAACTTTGTGAAAGCCTCGCTCGAAGGTGTGACTGAAGCAGCCGCATCCGTGAAAGATATGCCAGCCGACTTTCGCGTCTCCATCACGAATGCTCCTGGGAAAACGGCATACCCCATTTCAAGTTTTACCTGGCTGCTCATCCCGGCTCAGTCGAAGGATCCTAACAAGGGGAAGATTCTGTCTGACTTCCTGAAGTGGATGGTGACGGATGGCCAGAAGATGACCTCTCAACTCAGCTATGCGCCGTTGCCGGCAAGCGTGGTCGAGAAGGTGAAAGCCACGATCCAGCAGGTGCACTGAAGCGAGGGCATCCAGATCGCACCAATAATATGGCGTTAGCTTCCGGAAACAACGCGGTAACGAATGCGAAAACGGTTGCGTCCTCATCGGCGCCGCGAGCGCCGAGGCCTCCCTAAGTTATTAAAAATAGAGGATCGATTGAAGATCAACGCCGGAGCCCCTTGGCAATTCAATTGCAACATTGTCGATGTAGTCCAGTAGTATGATAGACATTATGGGAACCAAATGGTTTCCTGCCCCGGACGCTTCCCCCTTTCGCCGCCGGCGGAAAACCGCAAACACAATTTACAAGGAGAGGATTGCACCCTCATGAAACCACCCAAACAACTGTTCACTGTAGCCCTGGTCCTGGTGGCCCTGCTCACTGGCGCCCTGGCACAAACCGCAACGGACCCGACGCCCGCCAAGCCCAAAAGGAAAGCCCCGGCGGCTGCGTCCAAACCCGCTGCTGTAACCGCCGCTGATATTCAGTCCTTAAAAGACGGCTTGGCCGCCGCCCAGCAGCAGATTCAGGCTCTGCAGGATGAATTGCGTCGTCGCGATCAAGCCGTGCAGCAGGCACAAACGACTGCCACAGCGGCCGCTGCCAAAGCCGACGCCGCCCAGGTTCAGGCAAAACAGGATCAGCAGTCCGTAGATGCGCTGCAAACCGATCTGGCCGACCTCAAGACGGTTGGTTTTACGTCGTCGTCCAACCCGCCCGAGCTTCGCAATGCGGTTCTGAATATGCAGGAACCCATGGTGGCGCAACAGGCTCCCGACTCCCAGGTCTACAACAAGCAGATGGAGAGCCCGATCACCCTGCGTTTCCGGGGCATCAACATCACGCCTGGCGGATATGCGGCCGGCGAATTTGTGCGCCGCTCGCGCGCGCTCGGCGCCGATATCAACACCCCATTTAACAACCTCACCATGCCGGGCGCATCGCAAAGCCAGATTCCGGAATTCTTCGGGTCAGCACGGCAGTCTAAGGCGACCGTCTTCGTTGACGGCAAACTAGGCAACGTCGATCTCTCCAGCTACCTATCGACTGACTTTCTCTCCGCCGGCACAACCTCGACCGCTACGGAGACCAACAGCTACACCATGCGTATCCGGCAGGCGTGGGCGCAAGCCAAGTTTAATAACGGCTTCAGTGTCCTCGCCGGTCAGGCATGGAGCCTTACCACTGAAAATGCCCAGGGAATCGCGATTGACGACGATATGGGCAAAACCAACGACGCGCGGCCGAAGACGATTGACCCGAATTACAACGTGGGCTTCGATTTCGCGCGCCAATACGGACTTCGCCTCACCAAGAGCTTCGGGACCAAGTTCGCCGCCGCGGTCGCGATCGAAAATGATCAGGCAACTGTGACCACTCACGGTAACGCCAACAACTTCCTCATCGGCGAGTCTGGCGCCACCAGCAGCTACAACAGCCTTTCGACCTACTCGTTCAACCCTTCGCCGGATATCATTGCTAAGGTCGCGTTCGATCCGGGCTTTGGTCACTACGAAGCCTATGGGTTGGTCAACCGCTTCAGCGACCGGGTCTTCCCGTGCGTCGAGTTCGTGAGTGGCAATCCCATTTGCACCGCGACCGGCGCCACCTCTGCAACGGGCGCTTTCAACACCTCCAAGGAAGGCGGCGGTGTCGGCGTCAGCGCACGCTGGACCATCCGCAATCGCTTCGTGTTCGGATTGAAAGGCTTCGGCGGCAGCGGCGTAGGACGCTATGCACCTGGCGGACTTCCCGATGCAGCCATCAACGCGGACGGCACTCTCCATTTGATTAAGAACCTGCACGGCTTGGGTACTCTCGAATGGAAGGGCAAGAAGCTCACGGTCTACAGCTACGGCGGAGTCGAATACGCTGCTCGTACCTTCGATTTCGATTCGATCGCTGGCAAGAACGTCGGCTACGGCGCACCCACGTTTAACAACAGCGGCTGCTACACCGAAGTCGCGCCCGGTTCCGGCGGATTCAGTCCCGGCGGCACTGGCACTTGTACGGGTGACACGCGCGCTCTGATCGAAGGAACCCTTGGCTTCTGGTACAAGTTCTACACGGGCCCAAAAGGCACCTTCCAGTACGGCACGCAGTTCTCCTACGTGACGCGCAACACCTGGTCGGGCAACGGCGGTCTGGCCGCTGGCGCCCCCGGCCTGCAACCGAATGGGCTGGACGGAATGGTGTTCACTTCGTTCCGTTACTACCTGCCGTAAACTTTAACCCGGCCCTGCGTTGTCGTGCGCGGGGCCGGCCAGCAACCAGCATTTGTTC
>JBAWAI010000275.1:0-2117 GCA_049589215.1 Terriglobales bacterium
CGGCCCGCCCAGCTCGGCCTGACCAACATCAAAGTGCTAGGGCCTGAGCCAAAAAAGCGCCGAATCGGTGGCCCGCTGACAGACGCCGCTGGCACGATTGATATTGAGTGACCGTATGAAGAAAAAAGAAACTGCGCCGACAAAACTAAGAATTCCAGTCCCTTTTGAGCATGCGATAGCAGCAGCGCTGGAAACCAAGCCAGAGCGCAAGAAAGCGGGAAAGAAAAAGGCTAGTAAATGAGGAGGGGCATCCAAAATGAAACGCTTGATTCTGATTCTCTCGATCATGCTGGCTTCTCTAGCCACTGCGCAAGAGTCGAAACCTGTGTTGCCTGCATTCGTTAAGGCGAAATGCGACGGCAAACTCTCATCTGTGGTGCTGTCTTCATTTAAGGACACGCTAACCGCCTCCAAAGAGTATCGACTGACTGCCACCCTGAACGACGATGGCCGCAACAACAAACTGCTGTATATCCAGATGAGCTGCGTGGAGCGCAATAATATCGTGGCCGTCGCCACCGCCTACGGACTAGCAAAGTGCGTCGGCCCCAACGAATGTCACATGGCTCTAGACGGGTCTTCCATGAGTCCGATGCTGTGCGACCCCAGTGGCGAGGTCGAGTGCGGAGCAGAACTATTCAAGGCATTCGTGCTGTACTTGAGCACGGCAAAGCCGATCTTAAAAGTGGACTAAAGACATGAAGGCAAAGGATGTAATTTTTGCAAGGTTTGTCAAAGGGATAATTCCGCTCTCAAAGTATTCAGGATAAGTCACTTATAGGTAAAGTATTCGGGAATAAGGAGTTAGATGGCATTTTTTGCCTATTTCGCCCGTCTGCCTATGCAAAGTATTGAAATCATTGCGCTTACATGCAAAGTATTCACAAATATAGACTTATGCCCCTAGCAACTATTAGGTGCAATCCGCGCGGATATGTTGTCAAAGAACGGGCCTGCGAGGCAGCCGCACATTTTGTGCGCTGTATTTAGTTTGAGTTGAATGCAATTCTTAAGTCAAGTTTTTTCGTGGGCTTCGGCTGAACCTACACCGGAATTGTCCCGATCTATTCCCTTCGACTATAAAAAGAACTGGGGCTGGCGCGTGTAACTCAGCACGGGAGGTCCATCTGCGAACCCGGCATGCGATTTTGATTTTGGCTCTCTTTTCGGTTTCGTCTATTTGTTTCGGCGCGGGTCCAGAACAACTGGCGGAGCTGACGGCAAGTGACGGAATGATCGGCGACGATTTTGGCGCAGTCGTCGCCGTGAGCGAAAATGTCGTTGTCGTGGGAGCGCCTGAGGCAACCGTGGAGGGGAACAACCAGGAGGGTGCGGCCTACGTCTTCGTGAAGCCAACAGGCGGCTGGACCAATATGACGCAGGTCGCTAAGCTTGCTCCGATCGACGGCTTTCCCGAGGAGTATTTTGGTTCTTTGGTTGCAGTTAGCGGCAGCACGATCGTCGTGGGACCATTCATATTTGAGAAACCCGCGGGCGGGTGGACAGACATGAATGAAACCGTTGCGCTCAATCACTGCAGTGGGGCAGTTGCCCTCGCTGGCAACACGCTCGTCTGCGGGACCGAAGTCTTTCTCAAACCCAAGGGCGGAATGGTCGCGGACCAGGAGCCAGTCGCAACTTTGTCGGAAGCGAATCCTGTGAAAGGCGACAACTTCGGATACCCGGTGGTGATCTCGGAGGACACAATCGCTGTGGGAGCGAATTCAGGGTCGGCAGCATACATATTCGTCAAGCCAGCGGGCGGATGGACCAGCATGACTGAAACCGCGAAGCTCACCGCGTCTGATGGCACTGGCAGCGACTGCTTCGCTTGCTCTCTTGCCATAAATGGGAAGTCCGTTGTGGTTGGTGCACCTGATGCCGGCGAGGGCTTCACCTACACTGGCGCGGCTTATGTGTTTATCGAACCACCTGGTGGCTGGGTTGACATGACTCAGACGGCGGAATTGACCAATGAAAACGGCACCTACGATAATGGACTAGGTTCTTCTGTTGCACTCGCTGGCCACAAGGTGGTGGCCGGCGCCCCGGCGGGAGGAAACAACGAGAACCAAGGGGCGGCGTACCTCTACCAAAGACCGAACATGGGTGGGAGA
>JBAWAI010000276.1:0-27624 GCA_049589215.1 Terriglobales bacterium
GGGAATCGGTCGCATGTCGAAACTCCAATTTCCCATTTCGAAACCCGTGACAGGAGACCGGTGAAGCTTCACCCGATTGATTTCAAAACAGCCGACTGGAAGCTGCTTGATAGCTTCCCAGACCGGACAGTTTTTCAGACCCGCGCATGGCTCGAATTCATCGCGGAGTCGCAGGACGCTTCGCCCATTCTCGCCGAGGTGCGCGACGGCAGCGACGTCGTCGGATATTTTTCCGGTCTCACGTTTTCCAAGTTCGGCATGAAGGTGCTGGGCGGTTCTTTTCCCGGCTGGACCACTCCGTATATCGGTTTCAATTTGAAGCCCGGTGTTTCGCGGCGCTCTGCCCTGGAAGCGCTGGAGAAGTTTGCCTGGGACGAGTTGAAGTGCCTGCATATCGAAGTCTCCGACCCGCACTTCACATTTGAAGATGGCGAAGGGCTGGAGTTTACAGCTGAGCACTATGGCTCCTATCGCACGGACCTTACAAAGTCGGAAGAGGAATTGTTCAACGGCATGGACAGTGCCTGCCGCCGCTGCGTTCGCAAAGCAGAAAAAAGCGGCGTGGTCATCGAAGAGGCGCACGACCTCGCCTTCGCCGACGAATATTACGAGCAACTCAAAGACGTTTTTGCGAAGCAGGGATTAGTTCCGACCTATTCCGTCGAGCGCGTCCGCTCACTCGTCAAGCATGTTGAGCCGAGCGGCAACGTCCTCCTCGTGCGCGCGCGCAATTCAGAGGGGAAGTGCATTGCCAGCGGAATCTTCCCCGGCTTCAACAAGATTGCGGAGTTCTGGGGCAACGCCAGTTTCCGCCAGTATCAAGGACTTCGGCCGAATGAAGCCATTCACTGGTATGCCATGCGTTACTGGAAGCGGCGCGGGGCGTCCATTTATGATTGGGGTGGCGAGGGCAGCTACAAAGAAAAGTACGGTTGCGTCGCGCATCGCGTGCCTTGGTTTACCAAATCGCGTTATCAGATTATCGGCGCGCTGCGCAATGAAGCGCGCAACATGTTCGCGCGCAAACAAAAATTCCTGGGCTGGTTACAGGGCGAGCGCAATCAGCGTACCCAAAGTGACGAAGCGTCAGAAAAAGAAAATGCGCAATTGACTACGAAGTGACCAGCGATGCCGAACAGCGCGACTCAGGGAAGCAGCTTGATTCGGTTGGGAACGCTTTTGAGTGGCGCAGCGCTTCAGCGGTGCGATTGATGCATCCTTACTGAGCGGCTTTGGCCACTGAGGTAAAAGCAGGCGACAAACAACATGGGCATGTTAATTAAAAGGGGATTCAAGCATCTGTCGCGCGTGAACGACGTTCTGATGCGGCGGCTGCGCATTGAGCGCGACATCACGATTTTCCCCGACGATGTGTTTCTTACCTCCTATCCGCGCTCGGGCAATACCTGGACCCGCTTTCTGGTCGGAAACCTCGTGCACACCGAAGAGCCCGTCACTTTCTTGAACGTCGAACGGCTCGTTGCCGACATGTACAAGCACGGAGACCAGTATTTGCGGAATCTGCCGCGGCCGCGCATTCTGAAGAGCCACGAAGTATTTGACCCGCGCTACAAGCGAATAATCTATATCGTGCGCGATCCAAGGGACTGCGCCGTCTCAAACTTTCATTGGGAGATGAAGCAGCGTTCTTTTAACGATCAGCTTCCGATTGAGGATTTTTTGCCGGCCTGGATCGAAGGGAAAATCTGGGATCGCCTTGGAAACTGGGGCGACCACGTGACCAGTTGGATGAGCACGCGCAGCGGCCGCGAAGGCTTCTTGCTCCTGCGATATGAAGACATGATCGAAGACCCGGCGCGCGAGTTGATGAAGGTCTCGAAGCTGCTCGGCCTTGAACCATCGATCGAACGATGCAAGCGCGCAGCCGACTTAAGCTCGGCCGATCGCATGCGGAAGCTGGAAGAGAAGCAGGGCGACAAGTGGGTGCAGACGCGCTTCACCCGTCAGGACAAACCGTTCGTACGCAAAGCCTCGTCGGGTGGATGGAGAGCAGTATTGCCGTCGCAGTCAGTCGCGCAAATCGAAGCTGCATGGGGGCACGTGATGACCCAGTTGGGCTACCAACTGGTTTCGGAAGCCGCAGGCAACGCGACGCTGGTGCAAGCAGAAATCCTGTAATTTGAAGGCATTTGATTTTCAATCGCGCAATTGCCCGATTACAAAAGTACGAAATGGTCTCAAAAGTTCACCGGCAGTCCATCGCCGTCGGCGCGCGTAATATGAAACGTGGCCGGAACTTCCGACGGTTGTAACAGCTCCGTTAGTTTTTTCGACGCCGCGAAGATGAATGTTGACGGGCCTTTAAGGAAGCCTGCTTTTTCAAGCGCGCTGCACCACGCGGAGTTGCTCTGGTTCGATACGATTAAATCAACGCCGTCGTTTTCTAGCGCTTCAGTCGCTGCTCGAACGACCGGCGCAGCGTTTTCCGGCATTGCCCAGCAATCGACGATCGATCCGACGCGCATCTCTCCGAACTTCGGGTCTTTGCGCCGCACGCCGACAATTGCCCAGCCGATTGCCGAACCGTTTCGGCTGATGCGCAATCGTCGCGTGCTGGCGATGCTGCTGGTGAACTGCGGCGGATACAAAAGCCGCAGCGTGTTTGCGTCGCGGACCGTCGCGAAGCTTACGGTCTCTTTCGCCTGATCCCAGAGCCCATCAGTCCAGGCGGAAAATTCGCCGATCTCGTCGACGGCGAAATCAGGAACGGAGCTCGACGATCGGCTGCGCAAACGCGCGATCGCTTGCGCTGACTTGATCGTGAGCCAACCGGTTCCGGTTGCAGCGGCAGCGTTCATCAGCGTTGCGCGCCATGGTTTGTCGCGCAGAGCTTGCATCTCGCGCAGAAACTTCGCCGCATACACGACGCGGAAGTAAAAGGGAATCGGAGTCAGACTGAAGCCAAGAGCTTTGAGCATCCGCGCAATCGGAGTCTCAGCTCCGCCCATTCCGAGCGCGTAAAGCAGCGGCTGTCGAGCGAGCGCGTCGCGCGCCAGCAGCATGCCAACGCTCGCGAACGAACGATCGACGACTCCCTCGGAAACCGGATGATGGTAGCACGCGATTCGGTGCGTGCCTTTTCCGCGCACGAAGACTTGTTCCTGCTTCAGAGCGTAGGCTCCGCGCGCGAGCGGTTTGTCTCCCGACGAAGCGTCGATCGCAAGGTAGAACTCGTTCCAAACTGGGTTGTCATTCGCGGGTGGAAGCCATCGCGGAGTCGCGCTTTGCGAGAAGACCAGATTCGCATCGCCAGACGATGACTGCAATCGCCGGTTGAAATCCTGCACCGCCGCTTCATGCTCCCGGCGATATGGCTGGATGACGATAGCCAAGGCTATCTCGGAGTGGACCGGAGTTTGGACTCGATCATCGCGGCGGTTGCGCCGAGGGTTTTCATTTGCTCAATCTCTTCCGGAGAAAGTTGCAGGCCAAACTTCTCTTCCAGCGCGAGCGCCAGATTCAGATGCTGGACGGAATCCCAGCTTTCGACCGTCTCAGGCGAGGACTCGGCAATCAGTCGCGCGGCCGGGACTCCCATGATGTCACTGGCGATACTGCGCACTTCGTCAAACGTGCTCGCCGACAAATCCCCTCCTGTTTCGCTTTACCGTGTGGTTGCAGCTTCCGCCACGTTCAGCTTAATCCAATCCGGACTCGCAAGCGTCGAGCTTTTCAGGTCGAGCACCCACAGAGTACCGGAATCATCCGTCTCGCCGAGCACGAATCCGTGCTGCTGGTAGAAGTCGCGCGCCGGAGCATTCTTCTTGGTGGGCAGAAACCACCCGACTAAACGCTTGCAGCCGCGGTCGGCGGCGCTTTTGGCGAGATGTGCGAGCAACGCCGTCTCGACTGTTCTGCCGATCACACGACAGCTCAAGAGAAACACGTCGATCTCGCACTGCTCGCCTTCATCGCGCGTGATGGCGACTCCGACCAGTCCATGATCGCCGTAACGGTCCCGCACCTTGATCGAGAAGATGTGCCAGTCTTGCCGTTTCGCCATCTCGGCAATCTGCGCTTCGCTGTAGCGCCGCGTCGTGGTGTTGAACTGGTTGGTCTTCTGTGTGAGTTGGGCGACACGTGCCAATGTTAAATCGGTGACGGGATCAAGATCGGCCGACTGCTCCAAAAACCGGAAGAAGTCTTCCTTCGACTGGAACTTATGCTCGGCACTGGTGCGCTCTCGCTCGACGGCATACATTGCGGTGCGCTGCTGGTCTTCAGCCGAAAGGCCGAGGCGCTCGAAAACCGGACAATCGCGCACCGCCGCAGCATATTCCATCGGATTGCCAGAAATGTCGATAACCGTGACCTCAGGCAGCGCAGCGCGAACCTGCTCGCGCTCGAAGGGATTGTCGTCCAGGAAGGCGAGCGAGTCGGTGCCGATGTTCAGTTCCTGTGCGATCTCGCGCAGGTTCTGCGACTTATCGCCCCAATTGATCCGCATGGCCGCGAAGTCTTTCGCACGCACCAGCATTCCCGGATGCTTCTCGATCGCTTCCAGGGCGTCGTCGGGATTGTTCTTGCTGCAGACCGCAAGCAGAATTCCCCGACGCGAGAGATCGAGCAAGCTACGTTGGAGCGCCTGAAACGCAGCTCCCGGATACTCGGCGCTGACTTTGATTCCGGCCATGCCGTCTTCGCCAATCACGCCGCCCCATAGTGTGTTGTCGAGGTCGACGACGAGAGCCTTGCAAGTGCGGCCTGCAAGCGGCACCAGAAAACGCATCCATTCGCGTGCCATGTGGAGCAGATGATCGGCGGCGATGGGAAGGCGGGCCATCAGCCATTTGCGCTCGTCGTGCCAGTGCGCGCTGCCATAGCGAGCGACCAGCGCGTCGTAATCGAGGATGTAGACACCACGAACTTCGCCGGCAACACGGCGCAGTTCTCCATTGATGCGGCGAATCATCCCGGACTGCCCGGTCTCGCTCTGGCTGTCGAGAATACCCAGGCCAGGTTGAGCTGGGCGTTCGAGCGAGTGAATAATGAGCGCTGCCTGACTATGCTGCCGAAACGAATGCACCCACTGCTCATAGCTGCGCGAGACGCGCTCGGCAGCCTGCTGCGCGGCTTCGGCCGAGAGATTGGCGAACTCGCGCGTGAGATCGGGCGCGACATCCTCAATGCGAACCGCAAGGATGACGGCGTTGGGCGCGAAGCGGTAGAGAGAGCTGCCTGCGTCGACGATCTCTTGTACGTAGGCGTTGAAATCGCCGAGTTGAATTTCGAGATCGATTCCCAGCGCGAAGGCCTCGGCGCGCAGGAGAGGTAGAATTGGCTCGACGGTGAAAGAGCGAAGAATGGCGAGCTTGAATTTGGCGAGTGGAAGCTTGTCGCGCAACTGATCGATGCGGGCGCTGACGAAGCTGGCCGTAGAGGAGCCGGGTTCGCGGCGCCAGAGTTCGCCCAGTGCGAGGCCCGCGCGTTCGAAGTTGCCTTCGACGATGTGAGCATCGATATCGGCACGGCGGTTGGTCGGATTGTGATCAGCGGACATCGCTTTATCTTTGGTCTTTAGCGTTGTCACGAGCCACACTAACACCGCCGCCTGCGCCCGGACCGGTCGCACCCGAATCTGTACGCGCAAGTGACTTGTTGACGCCCATGCGCCCGGTGTTGGCGATTCTGGCTAGTGGAGTCTCCGATTTCAGCCAGAATTTGAAATCAAAGTACAGCGGGTAGAGAAAACCCATCAGGCGCACAGCCAGTGATGGGCGCAGCCTTTCATGCGGCGTAGCGAGCATGTATCCCGTCGCCTGAAGTAACTCACCCTGGATACTTTCGATATCGCGGATTTGTTCGGAGTTGAAGCTCGTCTTCCAGCGGCCGATGGTCTTGCTCTCGGCATCCTTGCCGTCGCCACGAAACGAGGAATTCGGATCGTGCACTGAACCGAGCGCCACCTGCTGGATTTGGTCGTAGTCGAGATCCTGCTCGATGAACTTGCCGATGCGGGCCAGCGCTTCGCGCGGATTTTGCACCACGTCTTCGTAATGCACTTCGAGGTAATCGCCGCCCATGGAGCTGCCGTAGCGGCGTCCTTTGCCGACGATCCAGCGCCAGAAAATAGCGGGTGCGAGCGCTGCGCGGTTGCGGTCCCAGGCAAAAGGATGAATCCAGCCGATGCGGTGCAGGGAGGCGGTGACGTCGCGTCCGTCACGAATGATGTGGATGATGAGCGCATCGGGCACGACGCGCTTGATGAGCGGGAGATTAAGCAGGTGAAGGGGCGTGCACTCGGCCCAGCGCTGCATGCCTTGCTTCCGGGCGATGGCCTCCATGACGATACGCAGAAAGTCGCCGGCGTTATGGCATTCGTCCATCACGCGCTGATCGATTTCCTCCGGCTTCAATTCCGTGCGTTCGAAGAGATTGCTCTTGTAATAGGCGTCTAGCAGCTTGCGGCGGTTGGCGCGGTGCGCGAGATTGCCGAAGCGCACTCCCAGCAGGTTGAAGGTGTTGCTCTCGGCGAAGTAGACGGCGAAGCCGCCGCCCGAAAGCAGCATGTGGTAGAGAAACTTCGTCCCTGAACGTCCGCAGCCTAAAACGAAGACTGGAGCCGTTGCGCGCGCGGATCGCTGGCCGTCGACGGGCGCCTCGCGCAAATGAACATCTGCCGTTGTAGTGACGGAGTTCATGACGGTTTGGAATGCGATGCCATCTCGGGAATAGGCACTTGCTGATCGGCTAGTTCAAGCGCTGACATGTTCGCGAGGCGGCCGAGTGGCGTATGCAGCTTGAGCCAGAGTTTACCGCCGAGAAACGCGTGATACACGGAGCGCATCAGCGAGCGGCGCAGGCTGCCGTGGCGCTCGGACGCAGGAAGCGAAAGCTGATAGCCATTTTCATCAAGGCATGGACCGACGGCGCCTTCGATAGCCGCGATGTTGGCGGTTGAGAGGCGTTCCTTCCAGCGGCCCAGAGGATTGATCTTCTCTTTCTCCCCTTCGTCGCGAAAGGAAGAATTGGTTTTGGTCAGACTGCCGAGGCTGGCTTGCTGGACGCGATCGTAGTCGAGATCGTGATCGATGAAACCGCCCAATTTTGCAAGTGTCTCGCGCGGACTGGTAATCAGGTCTTCGTAGCGGATCTCGACATAGTCGGCGGGGAATAGCTGACCGCATTCGCGTCCGCGGTGCACCATCCACTCCCAATAGAGAGCGGTCGCAACGAGGCTATTCGTTTCGCCGCGATCCCATGGCAGCGGGGTGAAGCCGCCCATCTTCTTCAGTGAGAGAGCTATGTCGCGGCCGTCGCGGATGATGTGGACGAACAGGGCATTGGGAATGTCTTTCTTTACTTTGCGAAAATGCAGAACATTGTCGGGATCGTAGAATGCCCAGCGCTGCGCGTTTTGCTGCTGGGTGACGGTATCGAGTACGACGCGAATGAAATCTCCGCCCGTCCGGCATTCGTCCTCAATACGGGGAGAGAAATGCTCTTGGCCGAGTCCGGTCCGACGGAAGCCTTTGCTGCGCAGCCATGTAGCCACGATTTTCTCGCGGTTGGCGCGGCTGGCCATCGACCCGTAACGGGCGATCAGGATCTTGTAAATCGGCAGATAACCGCGGTAGATAGCGAAGCCTCCCGACGACAACAACATGTCGTACAAGAGGTTCGTACCGGACCTGTGGCAGCCCATCACAAAGACAGGAGAGTGCTTGCGCTCGTTTGGATTTGGCGTCGGCAAGGTCAAAGAAAATCTTACCACGCAGGGTTGCGAGGGCCGAAAATGCCAGTAAAAACGCGGGTTACCGAAGATACAGGATCATTTGAGAATGGCCAGATCTGCTGAGCGGCCACCGGGATAGCGGGGCTAAACAGGGCTTATCCGGGGCCGGGCCTCGCTCGACGGGTCACGGTTTATTCGACGCCAGCGATGGCAGCCTCGACGGCATCGACGTCGGCGCCCTCGTCGCGGCCATCCGCAGCGGCACCGGCGCCGGGAGACTTTTTTGCGCAAGTCGGGCCCTTTTCATGGCACAGGCGTGGGTCTTTTGCGATGCCATTTTTCAGGTCGCGCACGTCGAGGTCTTTTGGATTGGATACGGTCGTATTTCCTTTTGGAAAACCGCCGCCGCGCTCGACCGAGATCAGGTTATGGTCAAATCTGAAATTGACAAAGCATGCGTCGAACACTGCCTCTGGACCCGCCCGGGCGGCTCCCACCGCGCAACTGCCGGGACCGGCGGAAGCAACCGGCTGACGACGGTCGCCGACGGCGAAGACGCTGTTGGTGATGGCGAAATCATGCATTCGGTCGCCCTTGTTCAAAATCGTCATTAGCAGGCCCGGACCGAAAGAGGTGACGTGATCGATCTGCACGTCGTGAAAAAGCACAAGTGCGGACATGCACTTGAGGAAGCCGCCAGCGCCCTTGTAATCCTCGTCATGGATATCGTCAGCGATCAGATCGTGAATGCTGATGCGGCCGCCATCGGCGGGGCTGCCGCCGCCTTTGCGCTCGGGCGCGACTTTGGTTGCGATAGTGAGAACGCCGGCCACATTGCGAATGCGGTTGTAGCGCATGGTGATGTCATTGACTCGGCACTTTGGGCAATTACTCGCCTGGCTGGCCGGCGTGAGGAGAACGGAAAATCCTGTCTGCGTG
This sequence comes from Terriglobales bacterium, assembly GCA_049589215.1. Lineage (GTDB taxonomy): Bacteria > Acidobacteriota > Terriglobia > Terriglobales > Acidobacteriaceae > Acidiflorens. Next base: position 8,636 of record JBAWAI010000276.1, read on the forward strand.
AAACCGCCCCAGGAGTTCTCGAGCAGATTGCCTTCGATGAGGACTCGGACACTGCTTTTTAGCTCGAGGTTATTTTTGACGATGTAGGGTTCGCCTTTGGGGCTGGGCGTGTATCCGGGCTCGCCCTCCTTCCAGATCATGGGACGGAAGAGGTGGTTGCGGCGGATTTCAATATCGGTAGGATTGTTTTCGGAAGGGCCGCCGCCAAAGAGAATGTCCTCGCCTGAGGCTTCGAGAAAATTGTTGTAGATCTTGAAGGTGCCGAAGGGCTCGTCGCTGTGAGCTCCACCGATGGCGGTGGCGTCGGTGCATCGCCCCTTGCGCGCGATGCAATTGAGGCCGCTCAGGTAGGAATTGACGACCGCGATCATACGGCTGCCGAGGACCATCCCGACGCCATGGCCGACCTCAGAGCCCTCGCCGGCGTGGATGTAGTTGCGATCGAAAATAACGTGATCGCTGTGGTCGGTGTAGATCATGCGGCTGATCGGTTCGCCGGCAGAGGTGGTCCACTCGATGCCGATAAAGCGAAGATGGTCTCCAACCGAGACCCCAACATTCGGTTTCACGATGATGGTTGCGAGCAGGTTGGCAGCACCTCCAGCGGGCTGGGCGAACGCCGGACGCCCGGGTAGGCTCGCGACGCCGGCCCATGCCGGAGAAATGCGGGTGCCTTCGGGAGGCAGTTTGGAATCGAGAGTATCGGTGCGGATGGTGATGTAGTGCTGGTCATCGCATTTTTTCGCGGGGAGGTTGTGAACTTCGTAGTGGGCACCGGCGGGAAGAAGAAGTGTATCTCCACATTTTGCGTCTTTAACTGCGTCGGCAAGGTCGTCTTTCGCACTGACATGAATCTGCTTTCCCGGGGAGGGGGTTCCGTCGAGACCGGTGTAGTAACACGTCTGTGGCAGTTGAGCCGGGCCATCCTTGTCGCCGAAATGAGCGATATTGCCCTTGCCGCAGTAGGCGTTCTCTTCAGTGGGTGGTCCGGCAGCGGCTGCTGACGTACTGGAAGAAAATACGAAGAGCACCAGGAAAAAAAGCGCGAAGGAAATCTCGGGGAGCAGGACAGACCGCGAAGCTTGCAGACCAAACCGAGCCATGTGTTTGCTCCTGTCGCACGCCCCTCGCATGCCATCGGATACGATTCTGCGGCGAGACGCCATGCCTAAAGGGCTGCAGAAGGCGATCCACAGGGTTGACTGAGCATAACACGGTCGTCCTCGGGCCCATTTTAGAGGCAGCGTGTGAGCTCTTCCGCGCGAAGGAAAATGCAAAGGGCCCGCAGAAGTACGGACCCTTTGTTCCATCGACTTATTTGATAGGCTGCGTCCGAGGGCGAAGCGCTATTCCACACCCGCCAGTGCCGCTTGCAGGCCGACGATGTCAGCTCCGAGGTCTTTGCCATCCGTCCCTGCGTTCTTGTAGGGGCTGCTGCTCTGGAGTTGGTAGTCGCCGCCGTTCCCATTGTTGTAGTTTACAAACTGAACCGCCGCCGCGTTTGCCGGGAAGAGGTTATTCGCCGGCCACTTGGAAGGCGGAAAATGTGACGGGCTAGCGATGAGTCCGTTGGTTTGGAAGGTGTAAGAGGTAAAGCAATCCTGAATGCTAGTGATCGGAACATCGGCGCTGGAGCAGCTATCCAATCCGCCACCGAACACATTCCAAACAGGATATTCGCCGGTAATTGTCAAGTTGTTGGTGTAGACCAATCCGTACATAGCCGCATCTCCCGCGACGTTACCCATCGACAACGCGTGGCTGTTGGCGTCAGGAAATACCGTAGTGTGATTGATCGTAATCGTATTGACCGGGTTCTTGGGCCAGTTGTTTGCGATCATGAAACCATCGCCGCCGCCTACGTACTTTTTATTGAGGTCATCCATCACGATGTCGTGGATGCTGAAGCGAGTTCCAGCCAGAGCCGGCGCCCCACCCTCGCCGTCTCCCGAGAGGACGGTAGCGACGACCATGCCGCCGCCCGCATGTGAGATCTGTGTGTAGCGGATCGTTACATCCGTGACCTGACAAATCGGGCAAACGTTTGCGCCGGTTCTGGTGTGCTGATTCTTCGGAGTCAGCAGAATGCCGTGTCCCTTCTGCGTGAAGCCACCCCACGAGTCTTCCATGAGGTTCGCTTCGACGAGGACGCGGATAGCGTTCTTGAGTTCAAGGTGGTTTTTAACAATGAAGGGATTGCCATCCGGGCCACCGACAAAGGGGCTGTTGCCTTTCATCCATTGCCACGGCTTGAAGAAGTGGTTGCCGACGATCGTGATGTCGGTGGGTGTCAAGGTAGCGGCACCACCGCCGAGCATGATCGCCTCGCCTGCCGCTTCGAGGAAGTTGTTTTGAATCAGGTACGGGCCATCCTGGGTGTCAGTTACGCCTCCGCCAGCCGCATGCGAGTCTGTGCAGCTGCCGGTGGCCGAGATGCAATGGAAATCGTTGAAGTAGGAGTTGACGATCGCGATGTAAGTCCCGCCACTCATGCTGAAGCCATTGCTGGTCTCATCCTGAGCATTTCCGTGCAACCATGAGCGGTCGACGATGATGTGGTCGGCGGTTCCGGCGAGTCCGATGAGAGTTGCGCTGCCCTTGATGCCGTTCTGGCGGGTAATTTCCAGCCCCACGAATCGGTAGAAATTGGCGCCGCTGGCGATCACGACTGGACCGTTGCCGCCATTCACCATCTGCACCTTAGCCAGCACATTGACTGGATTGGTGCAGGTATATGGGGGCCGTCCTTCGAGGGACCCCACACCCGCGTAACAGGGCGTTATGCGCTGGCCGTCGGCAGGCAATGCGCTGTCCGGAGAACTGGTTCGTATGATGATCCAATTCTGGTCATTGCAACCCTTAGCCGGCAGATTGAATGGGCCGTTAAAGCTTGCACCCGCCTGCAATTCAATCGTTTGTCCGCACTGCGCATTGTTCAAAGCGGTTTGCAGATTGCCGCCCGCATTAACGTTAATCACGCTGCCGGGTGCTGGTGAATCCGCCATTGTCGCGGGGATGGTCACTATGGGGAGCTGTGCCGGGCCATCATAACCGCTGCTGCTGACAACGACGACGCTGAAGCTTCCGGTGGCCGAATGGTTAGCCGAATCCGTTACTGTAACCGAGAAGTTCGATGTGCCGACCGCGGTTGGAGTACCCGTCAAATCGCCAACTGTGCTGAGCGAGATGCCCGCGGGCAAACTGCCTCCGCCAAGGCTCCAGCTATAAGGCTGATTTCCGCCCGTGGCGGTAAATGCTGCGCTGTAAGTCTCGCCTTGCTGACCCTGGGGAAGGCCAGAGGTCGCGATTTGGAGGGACTGCCCGCCACCCTGACTCGGGTTAATAGTGACGGAGCTCGAAGCAGACTTGCTGGAATCGGCCTGGCTGGTCGCGGTCACGGTCGCTTGCGTTGCCGACTGCACACTGGGAGCTGTGTAGAGACCGCTGGTGTTCACGGAGCCGGTAGAAGCCGTCCATGTGACGGCGGTATTGGCTGTGCCGGTCACGGTGGCGCTAAATTGCTTGCTGCCGCCGGAAGAGAGGGTCACACTTGTTGGAGCCACACTGACGCTGACGCCGTTGCCGCCCGTACTGACTTGCACTGCAAAAGATTGCGTTCCATGATCCGGACGCGGACTATCCTTCACCATGACTTCAAAGTTGTAGGCGCCGGCGGTCGTCGGCTGGCCTGTGAACGAGCCGGTGGTCGGATTCAAAGTAAGGCCGGGCGGCAGAGTGCCAGACGCGAGGGAGAACTGGTAGGGCGATGTGCCGCCGTTGACCGAGAGAACGGCATTGTAAGACTGATCGACCGCGCCCGCGGGAAGCGATCCTGAGACGACCAGCGCCTGCGGCGAATTGCTATCGGCCTGCGCGCTGCTACCACAAGAAACGGTGAGTAGAGCGACCATTAGCACTAATGCCAGCGCAGAGGCACGCTCAACTCCCTTAAAAGAAAACTTACGACAATCACCAAAAAGAGCAAGTTCAGATACAGCCATCATGAAACCTCGACGTACAAAATTGGGGGACTAGTCGAGCGAGTCCACACGCTGAACATATCGGGATGCTGCCGGAGTGGACAGATGCCACTAGTGCACGCGGGCACTCGACCGTACATGTGAATGTGACCTGTCCGGTTTCGCGCGGAGCAGTGATCCATTGGGTAGCATTTTTAGATCAGGCGAGAACGGGCGCGGGACAAGGAGTTTGGGCCGATTTGAAATAGAAAGGACTTAGCCGCAGATGCGCAGAAGATGGGTCCAGAATGGGCTCGCCCTGGTGACTTTTGTCACGTTATCAGCGGGGTTCCCCAAGCAGCACTGAGCGCAGTCGATCGTAGGTCTTGTTCCCGAGCAGGCGTTGCGCACTACGCCGCGTGCCATGCGAGAGCCGCTTCTTCCACAACCCACGGCCGTGGCAGATGCCATCGAATTCGTGGATGGTGAGATCCCGGAGCAGGGCGACGCGACCGAGATGGTAGGGATTTGTGGCCGGCGTGTTCGCGTGAAACTCGCTGTTGGCAACGGTTTGGAATTCGGCGCGCCGCGCCATCTCGAGAGCGCGGTTGTTGTAGCGGCCTCCGGGGCAGGAAAAGTGTTGGATTTTGTGACCCACGATCTGTTCGATCTTGTCTTTCGCATCGACGATCTCGCATTTCAGATCTGGTTCGCCGATATCGGAGAGATAGGCGTGAGTCATCGAATGGCAGCCGATTTCAAATCTCTGAGAGTCGAGGTCGCGGAGTTGAGCCACGCTCATGTAGCCGGGAGTATTAAGGAAGCCGGCGGTCACATAAAACGTTGCGCTATGGTCGAATTCGCGAAGCACGGGAGCGGCGGCAATCAAGTCGGTCTCGCAGCCGTCATCGAAGGTGATGCAGACCGCCGGTTGCGCTGGGTAGGCGAGGAATTGGCTCACGTTGAGGCCGCGAAAGTTAGATTGCTTGAGCCATTCCATCTGGGTGCGAAAATCTTCCAGCGGAAGGATATAGCGGGCGTAGCCGGGGTCGGACTGGCAGAGCGGCCGGCCCGAAAGTTCGAGCTCGTGGTACATCAGGAAGACGATGCTCCGTTCTGCCATGATTGAATCCGCTATTTTAGCTGCGCGTGGCGTTCGAGCAGCGCAAGCAGCGGCTCCCGCAAGAAAGGTCCACCTGCCAACAGGCCTGAGATCAACGGATCTTTCTGGTTGCAGCGGAGCGGGGAGTGGTCAAGCTTCAGGGTCCAGCCTCCCGCGCTTTCGACCAGCGCCGCGCCGGCGGCCACGTCCCATTCATTTTTTGGAACTAGCGTAAACGTCATGTCGGCGAGGCCGGCGGAAACCAGACCTAGCTTGTAGGCGACCGAACCCATCGGTTTGATATTGAACTCCGCAGACTCGAATTGCTTCCACTCTCCGCGTTTCACTTCGCTACGGCTTGCGAGTACCAGCGCGCCATGGAGATCTTTGCGCTGGCTAGGCTGCGCGGGCTTGCCATTGTAGGTCACGCCCGTTTCGCGCGAGCCAAGAATGAGTTCGTCGGTTGCGGGATTGCAAATTCCTCCTGCGACTGGAACGCCGTCTTCGACCATCGCGATCGAAACGCAGAATTCTGGAATACCCTGCACGAATTCGCGCGTGCCGTCGAGCGGGTCGACCACCCAGACGCGACGCTTGTCGAGGCGAGTGAAGTCATCGACTGTTTCTTCCGACAGCCAGCCCTCGCCTGCGCGCAGCAGGTTTTTCTTGAGGACGGCGTCGACGGCGTGGTCGGCTTCGGTGACGGGGTCGGTGCCGACCTTATACTTCGCCTCGATATCGCCGGGAGTGAAGCGGTTTAGAACCGTACGCGCCTCTTCCAGGGCGGCGTGAATGCGTTCCAGAGTTTCTTGGATATTTGCAGAACTCATAATAGTTTCCGGTTCTCAGTTGCAATTGTATGCGTCAGTTATCAAGGGTCGGATCTCGATTTCTATGCCCACAACATTCTTGCTCCGGTCATCAACAGCACGGCGCACAGAATTCGCCGCAGCCAAAGCACCGGAACGCGCGTCGCCAGATACGAGCCCAGGATGCCGCCGGGAATCGAGCCGACTAATACCGCCGCAACCAGGTGACCGTCGACATTGTGCGCCAGTAAATGCAGAAGCCCGGTGACGCCGGTCAGGATCACGGCATGCGCGATGTCAGTTCCGACCATAATTTTTGGGGGGAAGGAATAGAAAAGCAGCAGGAGCATCATGATGATGCTGCCGGAACCGACGGAAGTTATGCCAACCAAAAATCCGCCCACCAGTCCAATGACGCTCATGAAAGCAAATGATTTCATAGTGGGCGCTCGCCCGACCATGCGATCTTCAATTCTCCTCTGAAACAGAAGCAGAGCAGGAATGATCACCAGCAACAGTCCCACAGCTGACTTGATGAAGTCATTGACTCCCGCACCGTGGATTTCACGCAGGTGCACCAGCAACTTCACGCCAAGGTAAGAGCCGGGAACGCTCCCGACCGCCATCGCCAGCACGACTTTCCGCCGCACCGTGCCCTTGACCAAATGAATGATAGTTGCGGGGATTTTGGTGAAGAAGTTGCACATGGCATCGCTGCCGACGGCGATGATCGGAGGGATGTGCAGGCCGAAGATCAGCAGAGGTAGCAGTAGGACTCCGCCGCCAAGACCCGTCAATCCGATCAGCGTCCCAACCGTAAAGCCGATCAGCACCTTTGCCAGCAAGAGTTCCATGCCGTATCCGAGGTCTACCCGAAGCTCACGACTCGATTTCGTTACGGTTATCCGGCAGGCAGTCAGCTAGCGCCTGCGGTGACAGAAGGGAGGAACCGTTCCGAGCATTATTGCACAAAGCCCATCGTTGTAATGGGCTTTATGCACTTTAGCTATTTTCGAACACTAGTTGCCGTTGGCGCCGATAAAGCCCTCGCGTTCAAGGTGCAGAATCAGGGTTTGGGCCGCTTCCTCGGGGCTCAACGCACCTGTGTCGATCACCACTTCCGCGTCGATCGGAGCTTCATACGGATCGCTGATCCCGGTAAATTCCTTCACGATCCCAGCTCTGGCCTTGGCATACAGCCCCTTGCGGTCGCGCTGTTCGCACACGTCGATCGAAGTCGCCACGTGCACCAGAATAAATCCGCCTACCGGCTCGATCATTTGCCGCACTGCCTTACGCGTTGCTTCATACGGAGCGATGGGCGCACAGATCGCGATTCCGCCGTTCTTCGTAATTTCCGAAGCTACATAGCCAATGCGCCGGATGTTGATGTCGCGATGCTCCTTCGAAAAGCCCAGTTCCGACGACAGGTTCTTGCGCACCAGGTCACCGTCGAGCAGCGTAACCGGACGGCCGCCCATTTCGAGGAACTTGGTAATCAGCGCATTCGCGATGGTCGATTTACCCGAGCCCGAGAGCCCGGTAAAAAAGATGGTCACTCCCTGCTTGTCGCGCGGCGGATAGCTGCGCCGCAGCTCCTTCACAACTTCCGGGTACGTAAACCACGCCGGAATGTCGCGGCCTTCATTCAGCCGCGCACGCAACTCCGTTCCCGAAACGTCAAGCACCTTTGCGCCCTGCGGAACTTCATCCGCCGGTACGTAACGGTCTTCGTTCTCGAGATAAACCATCATCTGGAAGGGAACCATTGTCACGCCCATTTCAGCCTGATGCTTCTTAAACAATTCCTGAGCGTCATACGGACCGTAGAACGCCTTGCCGTCCTTATCCTTGCCAGGACCCGCGTGGTCGCGGCCCACGATGAAGTGATTGCAGCCATGATTCTTGCGGATCAAGCCGTGCCAGAGCGCCTCGCGCGGCCCACCCATGCGCATGGCCAGATTCAGCATCGAGAGCTTCGCGGTGCCTTGCGGATATTTCGGCAGCAACAACTGGTAGCAGCGCGTGCGTACAAAGTAGTCCACATCGCCCGGCTTCGTCATGCCGACCGAGGGATGAATCAGCAAATTCGCTTCCACCTGCTTCGCGGCCCGCATGGTCAGCTCGACGTGCGCGCGGTGCATAGGATTCCGCGTCTGGAAGGCGACAATTCGCGTCCAGCCCAGTCGGGCAAACTCGGCCCGCAACTCAGACGGCGTCAAACGCAACGCGCGAAAATCGTAGTGTGACGGCGGCTGGATCCCCTGAACCGTGCCGCCTACATACCACGGGTTCGACTTGTTCATCGCGTAGTCGGATCCCGGATGTGCGGTGCTGGTCGAATTAAAAACCTGTTTTGCCTCTTCCGCGCGATCCGGTTGCCAAACGTCGCCAACGTTTAGCACTGCCAGCATCACGCCCTCGCCATCGCGCAGCGCGATCTTGCTCGAGCCCGGCGTCAGCTTCTTGGCAAAGTCTTCCGTCACGTCCAGCGTGGTCGGCATTGGCCAAAGCGTTCCATCCGCCAGCCGCATGTCCTTGCAGACGCCTTCATAATCCTTGCGGTTCATAAAACCGCGCAGCGGAGAAAATCCTCCGTTCATCAGCAGTTCGAGATCGCAGAGCTGCCGGGCGGTAAGGTCCCACGACACCCATTCTTTCGAGTGGCTCTTCAGTTCGGCGGCGTATTCCGCCGGCACTTGCAGTTGGACGAGTTCGCCCCCGTGCGGGGCAATAAGATGGCTGGTCGAAGAAGTCAATTCGTTGATCCTCCCGATGCGTACGTCGGTCTTCTTTGAAATATTTGAATCCGTCAATCTAATCTCCTCAAGACTCGCCCCGTCTCTCGCGGAGAGGCGAGCAAAGGCGGAAAGGCAGAGTCAGTCAATAATTTATACGGCTGTAATACGAAGTCTCGGTACTCCAAGCAACGTGCAATTCCCGTTCCGTCGGACATGACACGCCATGATTTAACTGATTGCAAACAGGGAAGTTCTCTGTTTTGTTCCGGGGAACGAAGACGGCTGGACAGCCTGTATGAAACGAATTGTAACATTTTGCCCCGCCCGGCGCGGCAGTTTGCTTCTGAAAAACCTTGCCAGCCCGCAGGCGAAAACAGCCTCCAACCGCCAAAAACGGCCAAATTTTGCCACACCTTACCAGTTATGGGCGGCGCCGCCAGAGCTGTCAAGGTTACTGGTGTTTCTTAAGCAGGCTTTGGCTGTGACCAGGCGGCAGGTCTTTACTCTTGGCGCAATGCTTTCAGAGGATCAATCTTGGCCGCTGCGCGCGCCGGAACATAGCAGGCGAGCATGGCTAGCGCTGCCAACAGTGTGGGTGCGCCACTGAGCAAACGAGCGTCGTGGGTCCCCAACTTGAACGCCTCGACCAGGATGCTTGTCATGGCCGAAAGTATTTTTGCCACGGCGAGCGTCGCAAGAAATCCTAAAATTGTTCCTGCCGCGATCAACGCCATACCTTCGCGCAGCACCAACCGCAAGACCTGTCCCTTACCCGCGCCGAGAGCCATGCGAATTCCGATCTCCCTTCGCTTTTGCGCGACCGCATAGGCCGTAACTCCGGCCAGTCCAATGGCGGACAGGACCAGGCCGAAGATTCCAATTCCTCCATAGGTGCGCAGTGCGGACCACATGATGTAGCGGCTGCGCTCCAGATATTCGTTAAAGGTCTGTACATTGAAGATGCTGAGATTTGGATCGATAGCCGCGATCGTCCCGCGCAAACCACGCAATGCATCGGTTCCCACATCCGAACGCACTATGACGGTGATACCGCCCGTCGGAGGGGAATGAAACTCCGGGGATCAGATGTGCTCATCGGCAATATATATATCAGTCGATATATATATGGTCAAGCAGGGCCGGGCAGCATTCAACGTATGACCGCATCGTATGACCACACCACTGCCAGGGATGGGTTGCATGCGTACCTGGTCCTATTTCGGTAGCAGAATGTTTTCCAGCCAGGGCACGGGCAATGCCCCCTGATCGAGCGCCCGGTCATGGAAATCGGCGAGCGTGAAGCCTTTGCCCTTGGCTGCTTCATAGGCGTGCCGCAGTCGCCACCATTCGCTGGTGCCGACATAGTAGGTCGGCAACTGAGTGGAGCTGAGCTTTGCGCGCTGCAATTTTCCTTCGGCCTCGACGCGCGTCTGGAAGGCGTCATTCATCATGAATGACATGGCCTCTTCGTCCGTCATCCCCATGGTCTGCATGCGGACGTCGAGAATGGTGTTGCCGAGCGCACGCAGCCATACTTTTAAATAACTGATCCGGTAACGCGGATCGCCGTCGGCGAATCCCTGCTGCAACATATTCTGCGCGATGTATTCGGCCCAGCCTTCGACGTATGCTCCGTTGCTGAAGAGGCTGCGGACCAGGCGGCGGCTCACGGGTTGGATCTCGTTGGCGTGCTCGGCCTGCACGTAGTGTCCGGGCAGCGCTTCGTGAATGGTGAGCCACTTCAGCACCCAGTTGTTGTACTCACGCAACTTCGACTCCGCCTTATCCTCCGGTGTTTTGGGATCGATAGGCGTGACCCAATACTGTGCCTCCGCGTTCGGATCGAGCGGCGGCGCACCATGAAAGCCGGCCACCGAATAGATTCCGCGCATAAAGGGTGGAGTGGGGATTACCTTAAGATTGTCGCGCGATTTCAGCGAGACGATCTTTTTATCGATGATGAATTGCCGAATGCCCGCCAGGTCGTCTTTGACGGTTGGCAGCAAATCATCGCGCTTTGGATGATCGTCGGAGATTTTGTGCAGCACCTCGCCGATGACCTTGTTCTCCCGCTCCTGCGGGCTAAGATTCGCGTGATCATCGTGATCGGGAAAGTACTGCTTATGCAGTGGCAGCGCGATTTGTAGCATCTCGGCACGCGTCTTCCGGAGTTCTCCCTCAGCCTCGGCGAGCACCTGAGCTGGCGTGACTGGGGTTTCCATGACCAAACGGAATTTTTCCGCATAGAGTTCTTTGCCGAGACGCCATGTGCGGTCGGTCTTGCGTTTCGCGAGATCGTCCTGTAACCACTTCGAGAATTGTTGGAGCGCCTCGATGGCGGGGGGCGCGACTTGGTCAAACCGGGCCTTCGATTTCGATCCAGCGGGAATGGCTGCTGCAATTGCACTCTGTATCAGGTCGATGTTCCCGTCATTTTCGTCGACGGCGACCTTGATGAAGATGGGGTCGGCATCGACTAGCTCGCTGCGCGCCTGGTCAAGAAAGCGTGGAATTGCCGCGATGCGCGAGAGAATGTGGCCGAGGCGGGTTTCCTCGGATGCGTAGTCATCGGTCAGCGGTTGGAAGAGCGCGCTGCCGAGGAGTTCCACATAAATAGTGGGGTTGTGTTTGTAATTCTGGATGCGGTCGAGTTCCAGCAGGTTGAGCGCGATCTGGTCATCGATGAGTTGCCAATCGGCCGCGTCCTCAACTCCCAGTGAAGCGAGTGGGGTCTCGGTGCGGAAGCGCTCGCGCCACTCGGCGTAAACCCGACGCTCTTCTGCCATGCCCGGGGCGCTCACGTCATCGAGTAGCGCATCGAGCGCTATGGTTTTGCCGGTCTTGGGATCGATGTGTTGATGGTAGCCAGCCTGGGACGCATTTGAGGGTGAGAGCGCCAGCGTCTCATGAATAAAACGCTCACTCAGCTGGGCGAACTTGGCGTTGGCTGTAGGTGGATCGGAAGTTTGCGCCATAAGTGCACTCGAGATAAGGAGACAGGCTGCTACGGGAAAGAATTGCATGGCGAACGATTTTAGCAGGGTGTGAACCAGTGGAGTAAGCCCGTGCCTACCACCCATGCTTCATTGCTTTGGCAAACTCAGACCCTGGCAGCGTGTTCAATACATCATTCTTAGTCAGCCATGCGCGCCGTGCCTGGGTTACGCCGTAGCGAATCTTTTCCATGTGCGAGGTGTGATGCGAGTCGGTGTTGATGACGATCTTTACACCGTGCTGTTTGGCCATGCGGAGGTGAACGTCGCACAGATCGAGTCGGTCGGGATAAGAGTTCAACTCCATTGCGACCTTGTGCTTCGCGGCCGATTGGAGGATGGCGTCAACATCGAACGGGTAAGCGTCGCGACGCAGCAGCTGTCGGCCCGTCGGATGGCCGAGGATCGAAGTGTTCGGATTCGCAATAGCCTTCAGCAGCCGCTCTGTCATGACGACGCGATCCTGATTGAAGTGCGAGTGCACGCTGGCGATGACGATGTCCATCTGTTCGAGCACAGAGTCGGAGAGATCGAGCGTGCCGTCGGCGAGGATGTCGACCTCTACGCCGGCGAAAATGCGGATTGGTTTCTCTTTGTCACCCGAAAACTTTTTGTCAGCGGCACGAATCCGTTCGATATGGGCGAGCGCCCGCTCGTCGGTCAGGCCGTTGGCGAACGCCAGATTCTTCGAGTGATCGGTGATGGCCATGTACGCATAGCCGCGGTCGCGCGCCGCTATGGCCATCTCTTCGATGGTGTTGCGGCCATCGGTTTCGATCGTGTGCATGTGCACGTCACCGCGCAGGTCGGAGACCTCGATTAGCGTTGGCAATTCGTGCTTGGCGGCCGCTTCAATCTCGCCCAGATTTTCGCGTAGCTCTGGAGGAATGAAGTCGAGTTTGAGCTTGCCGTAGATGTCGTATTCGGTCGCGCCGGCGATGGGTTTATTGTCTTCCAAGGTGGCAAGACTGTACTCGTTGAGCGTATAGCCCATCTTCAGCGCCCGCTGTCGCAGAGAAACGTTGTGCGCTTTCGATCCCGTGAAGTACTGCATGGCCGCCCCGAAAGACTCCGGCGGCAGGAGTCGCACGTCCACCTGCATGCCATTGCGGTGGCGGAAGCTCACTTTGTTTTCGCCCTTTGCGATGATCTCCATCAAACCCGGAAAGCGAATGAGATGTTGGGCGATCTCTTCGCGCGTTTCGTCGACACAGCAGCCTTTGCCTGTGACGAGGATGTCGAGGTCCCCGACCGTTTCGCGACCGCGCCGCAGTGATCCCGCGGGCGTAACCTTATCGACCCCGGGTGCTTCTTTGATGTGAGCGATCAGCTTTTCTGCAAGCTGCTCGGCCGTGTCGAGCAGAAAGCGTCCACCGATGCGGCGATAATCCTCGATTGCCTTCAGCAGTTTCTGCTCGTGCTTCTCCCCCATGCGCGGCAGTTCGCGAATCTTGCCCTCGCGCGCGAGCTTCTCCACGCCGTCGATGTCGCAAACCTGGTAGGCGCTCCAAAGCAGCCCGATCGTCTTCGGACCAAGGCCCTGAATCTTAAGCAGCTCGAGCATCGACGGCCGATATTTCTTCAACAGCTCCGCGTGCACCTCGACTGACCCCTCATTAAAGAGATGTTGGAGGTTCGCCAGCATTCCCTTGCCGATTCCAGGTACGGCGAGCAACTTCTTCGGTTCTTCGATCAGGGAAGCAACCTGCTGCGGCATGGCTTCAATGGCCTCAGCGGCATTTCGATAAGAACGAATACGAAACGAATCCTGCCCGTCGATTTCGAGCAGGTCGGCAGTTTCGTAGAGGATCCCCGCGATGGCTTTGTTGTCCATTGCAGAAATATTGTAGCGGAGGTGCGGTGGCCAGCGGCCCGCGGTCGGCTGCCAGTAAGCGCACGAGCCACCCTGGTACGTTTCCTGCTCCTTCCTGGTCATCTTTTGCCCGTGACTTTGCTGAAAACTGGCAACTGGTGGCGGGCATCTGGTTACTTAGGGCATCAACAACCTCAAAAATCCGAATGGTACAATTTGGTATTCCCCAGTTCTGGTTCGGAGGTTGCTGATTCCAGTCGAGCTGACGTGCGGCGCATAAAACGGCCAACCCCATCTCAAATCAGCAGGTTTTCGCGGACCCGAAACGTTCGTACTCCAATCGAAACCGTGTGTCAGAAAGAATGAGCAAGAAGATTGTCATCATCGGGGGCGGGCCGACCGGCCTCGGAGCGGGGTACCGCCTGCATGAACTTGGCTACGACAATTGGGTACTCTACGAGAAGGGTACGGACGTTGGCGGCCACGCCACGTCGCACGTCGACAAGCACGGCTTCGTTTGGGACGAAGGCGGTCACGTTATTTTTTCCCACTACAAATATTTCGACAACCTGATCGATAAAGCCCTCGGCAAGGAAGTTCACGAACGCATTCGCGAGAGCTGGATCGTCCGCGGCGAGCACTGGATTCCATATCCATTTCAGAGCAACCTTCGGTATCTGCCGAAGGAGGTTCAGGTCAATTGCCTGGTCGGTGCTGCAAAGGCCGCGTCCAACGGCGGTGGACGCGAGACTGCGAATTTTCGCGATTGGATACTTGCGACCTTCGGCGAAGGCATCGCCGATGCTTTCATGTTCCCGTACAACTCCAAGGTTTGGACAACGCCGCTCGATCAGATGTCGAAAGGATGGATCGCCGACCGTGTTGCGGTCATGGATTTCAAGCGACTCCTTGAGAATGTTTTGTACGAGCGCGACGACGTCAGCTGGGGACCGAACAGCAAATTCAAGTTTCCGCTCTACGGCGGCACCGGCGAAATCTATCGTCAGATTGCCAAGAATTTCCCTGCGAAGGTGAAGACCGGCAAGAAGCTGGTCGAAATCGATCCCGTGCGCAAACATATTTCGTTTGAAGACGGCAGCGGAGACAACTACGACTTCCTGATTTCGACGGCTCCGCTCGACCTCGTCGTGCAGAAAATGATGAAACCTGCCGATGGCAAGCTTATCGACGCCACAGCCGGGCTGGTGCACAACAACTTGCTTGTCGTCGGTGTTGGTTTGAAAAAGAAAATCGAGACGGGACGCTGCTGGATTTACTTCACCGATGCGGATATGCCTTGCTATCGGGCAACGTATTTCTCGCATTATTCACCAAACAACGTTCCGAACGGCGACACCGAGCACTACAGCTCTCTAATGTGCGAAATCTCGTTCCGCGTCGGCGAGACGCCAGATCCGGACAAGGTTTTGGACCAGGTCATAACGGGACTGATCAAGGCCAAAATGCTGGAGGAGTCGGATCGTGGCCGAATCGTTTCCCGCTATCATCGAATCGTGGGTTATTCATATCCGATTCCGACGCTGGGCCGGGACGAGGCCCTTTCGGTGCTGCAACCGGCCTTGCTGAAGCAGGGAATCTACTCTCGCGGTCGCTTTGGCGCATGGCGCTACGAAATCGGCAACATGGATCACTCCGTGATGATGGGAGTCGAAGCGGTCAATAACATTCTGGCCGGCGATAAAGAAGAGGTCTTTCACAGCGCATAAGCAAGCAAAGAACCCATGCAGACAGCCCAATCCAGTCCGGCTCGAGCGGTCGGAGACGCGACCCTGAAAGTTAACACGCCCAAGTTCAGCATCATCATCCCAAGCTACAAGACCGCGCACTTCATCTCCGCCTGCCTTGATTCAGTGTTCGCGCAGACTTGTCAGGATTTCGAGGCCATTGTGGTTAACGACGGTTCGCCCGACACGGCCGAACTGGAGAGAGTCCTTGCGCCTTACCTCGATCGGTATGCCGGGCAAATCGTTTATCTCAAGCAGGAGAACAAGCGCGCAGCCGGAGCCCGAAATAATGGCATTCGCCATGCGCGCGGCGAGTACGTCGCTTTCCTCGACAGCGATGACACCTGGATGCCGCAGCATCTTGCCAATCAGATGAAGCTTTTCACCGACGATCCATCTCTTGGGCTGACCTATTCGAATGGCCTTGTCGGAATGCCGGGCGAAGAGCGCGAATTCATGCAGCGCTGCCCATCACACGGCGAAGCGACATTTAGTTCGCTGCTGATCGAACGTTGTCAGATCCCGATCTCGACCGTGGTCGCGCGACGGGACGCCATCATCAAGGCGGGCATGTTCGACGAATCGCTGCTGCGCTGTGACGATTACGACATGTGGGTGCGCACAGCGTTTCACGGCGCGAAGATCGGCTATACACGCGAGATTCAGGCGCGCATGCCCGTCGGACGGCCAGGTTCGCTCAGCCAGTCGCGGGCGCGGATGGCCGAAGGCTATTCCACGATTCTGGAGAAGTATAAGCACAGCCTTCCGCTGAAGGGTGAAGATCGCGAGACGGTCGAAAAGCGTGCTGCGGAAATCCGGGCGCGATTCTTGCTCGAAGAAGGCAAGAATAAGCTGGGCCAGCGCGAGTTCGACGAAGCGCGCAAGCTGCTTTCTGAAGCGAATGCTTACTGGCACAAGCCGAGCCTTAGCCTGACGCTCGCGGGCCTGGCGGTCGCTCCCAGCGCTACGGCGAAACTCATATCGTTCTGGAATCGCCTTCGCCACGGAGCGTCGGCATGATCAAGCGTCTGGTCGCGGGCGGAAAGCAGTTTTTCGGTCTGCATTATCCTGGGCGCAATCTTCGTGTCTTTCCAGACGATGTCTTTCTCGTCTCCTATCCGAAGTCTGGCAACACCTGGACGCGCTTTCTGATTGCCAATCTTATCTATCCTGAAATGCATCCCGACTTCGCCAACATCAATGTGCTGGTGCCCGATCCGGAAGGCCTCACGAAGCGCCATCTCGAGCAGTTGCCGCGGCCGCGCTATCTCAAGAGCCACGCTTACTTCGACCATCGCTATCCCAAGGTCATTCACATCGTGCGCGATCCGCGCGACGTTGTGCTCTCGGAATATTATTTCGACATCAAGCGGCGGGCGATTGCCGATGATTTTCCGCTTGACCAATTCGTCTCGCGCTTTGTAAACGGCGAACTCAATCATCCCTACGGCACGTGGGGAGAAAACACGGCGACGTGGTTTTACGCGCGCGGCAACAGCCCGCGGCTGCTGCTTGTAACCTACGAGGCGCTGCAATCGGATGGCGCCCAGCAGATGGCGCGCATAGCCGAGTTCATTGGCGTTCCCGTTACACCTGAGCGCATCAGCTTTGCCCTCGAACAGAGTTCCGCTGACCGCATGCGTGAACTTGAAAAAAAACAAGGTCACCTGTGGTCGTCCACAAAGCAGACTCGGCAGGACAAACCATTCGTGCGCGCCGCCAAAGCTGGCGGCTGGAAAAACGAGCTCTCCCAGGCGAGCATCGCTCAGATCGAGTCCGCCTGGGGCGTGTTGATGCGCGAACTGGGCTACGAACTGGCAAGTGGAGCGGCGGGCTCGTCGCCTGTTCAATCCGATCCAATTCGTTCCAAGCTTGCCGACGAGCAGTCTTTTGCGGGGACGAGGTCAAAGTAAATGCCGCGTGTGACCAAACATTTGGTTGCTGGAGTCAAGCGTGGCCTCGGCCTGCACATGCCCGGTAAGAGCCTGCTCATTCTTCCGGACGACATTTTTCTGGTCTCGTTTCCTAAATCCGGCAATACCTGGACGCGCTTTCTGCTCGCCAACCTGCGCTTCCCGAATGAGCCCGCGACCTGGGCCAATATCGATCAACTGATTCCGGATCCGACTGGCACCACGAAGCGCGACTTCGACCGCATGCCGCGTCCGCGCATCATCAAGAGCCATGAATGCTTCGATCCGCGCTATCCGCGCGTCATCAATGTCGTGCGCGATCCGCGCGACGTGGTCGTCTCGCAATATCACTATCACCGTAAAATCCGCAAAATTGCGGACGATTCGCCGATCGAAAAGTTCGTGACGCGCTTTCTTGCCGGCGAGACTTGTCCGCACGGTTCGTGGGGTCAGAACGTCGCGACCTGGCTGTATACGAGCGAAGGCAATCCGCGCTATCTCTTGTTGCGTTACGAAGACCTGATCGGCGACGCGGCGCGCGAACTTGCCAAAGTGGCGACGTTCTTGAATCTGCCGAGCGGTCCTGAGCAGATTGCGCAGGCTGTCGAGCGCAGTTCGGCCGATCGCATGCGGAAGCTTGAGAAGGAACATCAGCATGGGCTGTATAAAAATTCCCGCAAGGACATGACGTTTGTGCGCGCGGCCGGTTCCGGCGGCTGGCGAAAAGACTTGCCCACGGATCAGGTAGCGAGGCTCGAATCTGCCTGGGGACCGCTGATGCATCATCTGGGATACGAAGTTGTGACGCAGTCGCCATCGGACATAGGCGAGTATGCGGCTTTGGGTGCGGCGAATCTCGCCTCTACGAACAATGTTCCACGATGATCGACACTGGGAACATGGTGTTATCGTCCTTGCAGATTGCCGGTTCATTCTAAGAATCAATCGATGCTCGGCCAGATAAAATTCGCGGCAAAGCGCGCTCTTGGGCTTGATCTGGCTGGGCGGCATTACACGGTTTATCCCGACGACACGTTTCTGGTTTCCTATCCCAAGTCGGGCAATACCTGGGTGCGGTTTCTGCTGGCGAACCTGATCCACCCCAATGAGACCGTCAGCTTCTCGAACATCAATCGTCTGCTGCCTGCGCCGGGCGTACTTTCCAAGCGCTTCCTTAAGAGCCTGCCGCGGCCGCGCATCCTGAAGAGTCATGAGCCGTTCGACGCGCGCTTCCGCAAGGTCATCTACCTGGTGCGCGATCCGCGCGATGTTGCCGTTTCCGAATACCACTTCGATCTCAAGAAGCGGTACATTGCGGCGGGCATGACGCTGGACGAGTTCATCAAGCCGTTTCTCGCGGGCGAAACATCTTCTTACGGTTCATGGTGGGAGCACGTTGCCAGCTGGGTTGGTACGCGTTACGGCAATCCCAACTTTCTGCTGGCGCGTTATGAAGATCTGCTCGCGGATCCGATCGCGGAGACGGCGAAGATCGCGACTTTTCTTGGTATCGATGCGGATCACGAGCGCCTCAAGTCCGCAGTGGATCGCAGCTCGGCTGACCGCATGCGCAAACTCGAACAGCAGGACGCGGACAAATGGACGGGCACGAAAAACACGCGGCAGGAGATTCCCTTTGTGCGCGCGGCGAAGTCGGGAGGCTGGAAGGAGAGTTTGCCACGTCGCGCGGTCGAGGAGATCGAAGTTGCCTGGTATCCGCTCATGAATTTTCTGGGATATGAACTTGAGAGCAGGGAAGTGGACTCAAAGGCATTGCCTGTTTGGGCAAAAGCTGAGCCAAGATGATCTGCTCTCATAAAATAGATCCTGTGCATCGCGGTGTTGGCGGCTGAGGCTGGCCTCAGCGGCTAAAGCCGCTGGAAGATGCGGTAGCTAATCGCAGCGCTAAAGCGC
>JBAWAI010000277.1:0-2248 GCA_049589215.1 Terriglobales bacterium
TCTCCACCGTGGCGAACATTTCAACAACCCTCCGCTTTAGTCATTAAGGAAGTCGTGGAAGCCGTCTCACAACCGGCCAGAAGAAGCAGCTAAAGGGAAGGGCACGACTTCAGTCGCGCCGCCCAGAGTTCGCAACGACGGCGGCTTCCAGCCGCTGACGCAAAGTGTCAGGCAAAACAGGGCGCGTCACAGGGTCGAAATCAACCGGAGGATATCCATGAAGCACGTAATCAAACTCACATTAGTCGCGCTCGCCATATTCCTGACCCCAGCCACCCCGCTGCTCCACGCGGCCGATCTCGCCTCCGGCACTTACCTGCAAACCTGTACCCAGCCAGCCATGCAGGGCAGCACTCTCACCGCTGTTTGCCCTGACAGCATTCTGGGAGTCAATCAAGGCTCCGCGTTGCCCGACGCCGATTACTGCAACTCCACCGGGCACGACATCGCCAACGTCAACGGCAATCTCCGCTGCATTTATTATTGGGACCCCAACGGCGTCGGCATCATCTCTCGCTCAAAAGATGAACAAAAAGATGGCAACGTCACCAAGTTCTGGCGGATCGATCAGCCCATCACCACCTCGCCCCTCGCCTATTACAGCGACATCTCCTTCAAAGCCGGTGATGCCATCACCATCAACGCCGGAGGCTGCGTGCAAACCGGCGGCATGGGCGCGACCTGGAAGTCCTATACCTTTCCCCAGGGTGACGAGGCCAACACGCTCTACAGCGGCACCGTCGGAATCCCCGGCGTAGTCGGCAGCGGCGGCCTCGTCAGAATCGGCGGTGTTCTCAATCGAGAGCTGCGCGTCCCCGGCAATCTTCAACCGCCGGTCCTCAAGCAGCTCTTCCTGCGTCTCGGCTATCAGGACGACGGCTACGGCGACAACGGTTATTACGCGCATGACAATGGCAACAACAGTCAGTGCCTCAACGTCAGCGCCGCCTGGGTTGAAATCAAAATAGTAAGGTCGCTCAAAACGCCCGACGACGATCCTCACACCTGGACGCCCGCCTCCAAGCCCTTCGACATGGTCTGGGACACCGAAGATACGCAGGGTCTGCCCCTCAACCCGCGCTGGTACGTGCAAAAAGAAAAGAACGATCCGCAAGACATGCCCGACTTCCAGGACACCTGCGGCTCCGCTTTCTCAGGTGGCAACTCTGTCGACTACACCGCGCTCGAAGATAAATGCACCACGCAGATGCCCTACATGGATCTCGATAAGAGTCCGTTCCTCGGCTGGTTCGGCTATTGCAGCGCGGATGGTTTCCTCCACGGCCATCTCGACTGGGCCATCGCTGCCAGCACCGGCACGCTCTTCTTCGATGATTGGGACAGCGGCATCGGCGAGGATGACGATTACAATCTCCACCTTCCGCGCGCCGACAAATCGCTCGTCACTGCCAGCGATCCCGACAACTCGCTCTCCCTTGAATTCAACTCCGACGAGACCATCGACCAGTTCAAAAATTCCTGGTGGTCCGGCCTCGACGCATCCGTTCAATCCGGCAACACGCCGCCTCCGAACTCCGCACTCGGCGATCTCACAAACAAGGGCCTGCCCGCCGTCGAAATCGGCCTCGTCGGCATCGATGGCGTGCACGGCCACGGTCACACCGAATCCCATCCCGTCTTCGCCCTTGCCGTCGAGTCGGCGTCCGGCGACGACAACGGCACCCACGACGAAACCTGGGACTTCTTCCTCCGCAACTTTGGCAACGAAGGCAATTGCAGCGAACTCCTCCACTACTGGGAAGGTCTCGGGGGCAAGTACTACATCCAGCTCCCCAACCCCGAGCATTGGAGCGACGTCACCGACGTAAGAGTTTCTTCCTCCGATGCCTACCTCTGGTCGGGATCGATCGAATCCGGCACGCAGAAAGGCGACGCCTCCGTCGTCGTTGCCAAAGATTCACAAGCCATGTATCTGGAAGTCTCACTGCCCGCGCCCGTCGAAAGCGGCGATAACCAGGGCGGCTGGGGCGTCAACGGCCAGGTCGCCATTCACTACACGCTGAAGTCAACCGGCGCGCACAAAGCCGATCAGAAACGTGACGAGCACGCTGATGCAGGCCACGCCAAAGCTGGGCACGCTGAAGCCGAGCACGCCGAAGCCCCCTCCGCTCACGCTAAGGCCACCGAAGAACCCGAAGTGTCCCTCGATAAACTCGAAACGAAGATTCCCGACGCCGCCGTCCGCCAGCACGTTGAACAAATCTTCCGCGCCGCGTTCCCCGGCGGA